>NZ_JBSGZV010000007.1:225067-304227 GCF_053611185.1 Streptomyces sp. NPDC054834
GACGTGCGCCTGCGCTCGTACGAACTCGTCGCGGACGCCTACGGGTTGCCGACCGCGTAGGTCTGGGCGCCGAGCAGCTCGGAGATGCGGTCCGGCGGCACCGGCCGGGAGTAGAGCCAGCCCTGGCCGGTGTCGCAGCCGATCCGGCGTAGGCGGGTGGCCTGGGCGGAGGTTTCCACGCATTCGGCGGTGACCGTGAGGCCCAGGCGGTGGGCCAGCTGGATCATCGCCTCGACGATGACCTCGTCGGCCGGGTTCGGCGGGGCGGCGGTCGCGTCCTTGGCCTCCTCGTACTGGAAGCCGCGCACGAAGGAGCCGTCCAGTTTGAGGACGGACACCGGCAGGCGGCTGAGGTACGCCAGGTTCGAGTAGCCGGTGCCGAAGTCGTCGATGGCGATGCCCACGCCCATGTCGCTGAGGGACTTCAGGGCCTGGAGCGGGCGGCCCGCCGAGCCCATCACCGCCGACTCGGTCAGCTCCAGTTGGAGCAGGTGCGGGGCGAGGCCGGTCTCCGCGAGGATCTCCGCCACGTCCGCCACCAGGTCGGAGTCCCACACCTGACGCACGGCCACGTTGACGCTCACGAAGATCGGCGGCTCCCCGGGGTGGTCCAGCTGCCAGCGGCGGGCCTGACGGCAGGCGGTCGCCAGGGCCCAGCGGCCCAGCGGGACGATCGAGCCGTCCTCCTCGGCCAATCCGATGAACCGATTCGGCGTCAAGATGCCGAACTGCGGGTGGTTCCAGCGGACCAGGGCCTCGACACCACGCAGACGGCCGTCCTCCATGGCCACCAACGGCTGGTATTCCAGCACGAATTCGCCGCGATCGATGGCATGGCGGAGCGCGGAGGACAGAGCCTGGCGGGTCATGCGGTGCGCGTTGCGCTCCGGGTCGAACAGGGTCCAGCGGGCCTTGCCGTCGGCCTTCGCCCAGTACAGGGTCGTGTCGGCGGCCTGCATCAGGCCGGTGGCGGTGGTGCCGGCCGCATGGCGTTCCACGACGCCGATCGAGGCGGACAACGACAGCCGCTGGCCCGCGAGGTCGAAGGGGGCCTGGAGGGCCTCGAGCGCCGCCTCGGCCAGCTCGGCGAGCTGCTCCGTCCCCGTGGAGTCCTCCACCAGCAGCGCGAATTCGTCGCCGCCGAGCCTGGCTACCAGAGGGGTGCTCGACCGGGCGTACCCGGCCTCGTCGGCGACCCGGGTCAGGCGCTCGGCCACGGCGGCCAGCAGGCGGTCGCCCACGCGATGGCCGAGCGTGTCGTTGACCGCCTTGAATCCGTCCACATCCAGGTAGCACAGCCCGATCCGGCCGGTGCCGCTCTGCTCGTACGACTCCGCCTCCAGCGCGGCCGACAGCCGCTCGAAGAACAGCGTGCGGTTGGGCAGCCGGGTCACCGGGTCGTGCATCTGCAAGTGCCGCAGGCGTGCCTGGAGTTCACGGTGCGCCCCGATGTCGGCGACGGACAGCAGGACGCCCGGCTCGGCGTCCGCGAGGGGAGCGACGGTGACCTGCACCCACACCGAGTGGCCGTCGGGGTGCTTCAGCCGGCGGGTGCAGCGCAGCTTGGCCTGCCGGCCACGCAGCACCTCGCGATAGGCGTGCCAGATGCGGGCCTCGGAGGTCAGGTCCACCAGGTCGGCGGCGACCTGCCCCGTCAGCGCGGCGGGGTCGGTGCCGAGCAGGGTGCCCAGGGCGGCGTTGGCGTCGGCGACCAGGCCCTCCCGGTCGACCACCGCCATCGCGAGCGGGGCGGCCTCGAAGACGGAGCGGTAGGCGCGCCCCGCACGGGTAGATGTCGTATGGTCACTCTCTGTGACGGCTGACCGGTCGAGGTCTGCCGCGGGCGTCGGCCCTTCGGACGTTCCGCTCACCGCTCGCTCCCGCAGTGCACTCGATCTCTGTCCGTGCAGGAAAGTGTGCCGATCATAGAGGCTGGCCCGAGGGCCTTCCAGTCACAGTCCAGTCTCCAGGATGACCCGGGGGTTGTGACAGATCGTTTCTGCCCGTCCCTGGACGGGTTCTACAGGCCCCCGACCGGGTGTGACGTTCCGTGAGCGTTTCGGGGTGTCGGCCATTCGGGGCATCCCGATGCCGCTCACCCTTCTGGTGCAGGCAAACAGGGCGTACTGCGACAAAGTCACACAGGCTGGATGCGGTGTCCCGCGAACCGCATTCGGAGGTCCCCGTGCCGTGTCAGCTGCCCCTCAAGCGGCTTTCCCGTGAGGCCCTTGCGCGGCTCGGGCGGGCCGGTACCGGGCCCCGACTGCGCAGCACCGCCGCCGTGTTCACGACCATGTCGGCGCTCGCCGCGACCTCGATCCTGACCGTCCCCTCCGTCGCCGAGCCGTTCACCACGGCGCCGTGCGCCCTCAAGCGGACCGACGCGCACCACTCGGAGGGCCTGGACACCTGGAACGACACCTACACCCGCCCGTCCCGCCCGCTCGACGCGGTCCTGGTGTTCCTGTCCTTCCCGGACTCCACCCCCCGCACCACGCCCGCCGAGCTGACCGCCGACCACTTCCCGGCCACCAACAGCTTCTTCCAGCACGCCTCCTACGGCCGGTTCACCCTGCGCCCGCATCCGCTGCGGCGCTGGCTGCGCATGCCGCAGCCGTCGACGTCGTACGCCATGAAGCGGGACTGGGACCCGGACCGGCGGGCCGCCTATCTGCGTGACGCGTTCGCCACGGCCGACCCCGAGGTGGACTTCTCGCGCTACGGCGTCGTGTACTTCGTCGCCGACCCGGACGCGCCCGGCGTGGACTCCGACGCGACGAAGGTGGTCAACCTGGACACCCCGACGCACGTCGACGGCACGGACGTCCGGCGGGTGGTCACGGTCTTCGAGAGGCATCCGCCGGACCGTCTGGTGCTCGCGCACGAGACCGGGCACGTCTTCGACCTGCCGGACCTGTACCACCGCCCGATGGACGGCAAGGGCGACTGGGACACCTACGTGGGCGACTGGGACCTGATGGGCAGCCAGTTCGGACTGGCCCCCGATCTGTTCGGCTGGCACAAGTGGAAGCTGGGCTGGCTGGGCCCGCGCCAGGTCGTGTGCGTGCGGGGCGGCGGTCCCACCCGGCTGACCCTGGAGCCCCTGGCCGCGGGCCCGGGCACCACGGTCGCGGGCGCCTCGGGCGCCCCCGCCTTCGGGCTCGGCGACGGCGTGAAACTGGCCCTCGTGCGCACCGGCCCCGAATCCGTCCTCGCCTTCGAGGCGCGCGGTCCGGCCGGGAACGACGGCTCGGCCTGCCGGTCGGGCGTCCTGGTGTACCGGGTGCACGGCGGAGCGGAGTCCGGGGACGGACCGATGCAGGTGGTCGACGCCCACCCGCGTACCGAGGCCTGCGGGGAGAACTCGGTGTACCCGCCCCTCGCCGACGCGCCGGTCGCCCTCGGCGAGAGCTTCACGGTGCCGGGTGAGGGCGTACGGGTGGAGGTGGAGGACCGGACGCCGTCGGGGGCGTGGACGGTGAAGATCACGCCGGGGCCGGGTTCGGCGGCTGCGGGCTGAATGTGGTCCGCAAGCGCGTAACGACAGAGGGTCACGTTCTCATGAACGTGACCCTCTGCTGTCTGGTGCGCCGCCAGGGACTCGAACCCCGGACCCGCTGATTAAGAGTCAGCTGCTCTAACCAACTGAGCTAGCGGCGCCTGCTGACGTCCTAGACCTTAGCATCCTGATCGAGGGGAGGAAAAATCGATATGCGCACCGCGGTGCGGGCCGCCCGGACGGCCGCCCACAGCACGACCTCCGGGCCGGGCAGCCACGGGTTGCGGGTATCGGGGGCGACCAGCCAGCGGGCACCGTCGGAGGCGGAACGGTCACCGCCCGTGAGCGCCGGGACGGTCACGGCGTCCCCCTTGCCGTGGCAGAGCAGCGGGGGAATGGCCCAGCTCCATTCCTCCCAGGCCAGCAGGGACGGCAGCCGCTGCGCCGTACGCGGCGCGGCGAACAACAGCATCCGGCCACGGAACACCGCGACCGGGCCCGACCCCGGCCCCTCGTCCCACAGCCGGTCCAGCATCCGGCGCCCGAAGACCGCCGGCACGTTCACCACGTCGAAGACGGTTCCACAGGGCAGCGCCGACGGCCCGGTCCCGCTCCGCGGAAGCCTCCCCGCCGAGACCAGCCATTCGGCACCGTCGGCGGTGACTCCCGCGAGGTCGCTGCGTGCACTGCTCATACCGACCACATCTACCGGCGGTGAACACCGGGTAGCGCTGGGTTGCCAGAAATGGGGACAAGAGGAGCCGGGAGGGGGTATCTTGCCCGCCCGCCTGGCATATGCCGAGCGATTTGGCTGCGGGCGGTGTCACACCGGATCCGCGGACCCTCGCCCCTCGGCCTCGGCGGCAGCCCCCCGCATCAGGTCCCGCCCGAACTCCACCATCCTCTTGGCGTAGTCCTCGGTCCACTCCGCCCGCTCGGCGATGTCCGCCGGCGTCAGCCGGTCGAACCTCCGCGGATCGGCCAGCTGGGCCGCCGCGATGGCCTGGAACTCCATCGCCCGGTCGGTCGCCGCACGGAACGCCTGCGTCAGCTCCGTCGCCCGCGACAGCAGCTCCCGCGGATCCTCGATCGACTCCAGGTCGAAGAAGTGCTCGGGATCGGCGGCCGCCTCGGCGGGCTCGAAGAGCAGCGGCGCGGGGCGTAGCCGCGGTTCGTGCCGACGCGGCGTGGGCTCCGCCATGTCTTTCTCCTCCTCGTACGGTTCGGTAGGGGCGCCGCCTTCTGGGTGGGCCGCCTTCCATTGTCCCGCCCCGGCGCAAGGGGACGCTGAACAACGACTCAAGCCCGCCGGACCCCCCGGTGCTCCGCGAGATGAGCAGGCGGTCGCCGAGTGGGTGATGTCATACCGGTCATGGCCGCCAGGTCACCCGGTGTTCGGCGAGGTGGGCCGGCACCGCGTGGTTCGCCTCCCAGTCATCGGGGCGGTGTTCTTCGGCCGCTTCCGGCGGCGTGCCGGACTCTGTCCGGGGGGTGGGCGGTCTTGCGGGAGGCGGTCGGTCATGGCCGCCAGGTCACCCGGTGTTCGGCGAGGTGGGCCAGCACCGCGTGGTTCGCCTCCCAGCCATCCGGGAACTTCACCAGCGTCCCCAGCTGCACCGGCTCGGTCGACGGATAGTCGTCCAGCAGGTCGCCCACCCCCGCCCGGCACACCACGACGCACGCCTGCCGGTGCCGGGAGGCGAGGACGCACAGGCGGCCCGTCTCCAGGTGGAACGCGGTGGCGTCGGGGCGGCCCGACAGCGGGTGCAGGACGACCGTGACGTCGAACTCCCGGCCCTGTAGCCGGTTCGCCGTGTCCACCGTCACATCGGCCACACCCAGCTCGGCCAGCGCGGCCCGCACCGCCGCCGCCTGGTCCCGGTGGGCCGTGCCGACGGCGATCCGGTCGGCGGTGAGGGGGGCCGGGTCCGGTGAGCGCTCCGAGATCGCCGCGCCGCCCCGGTCCAGCAGCCGTCGGACCACCGTGGCCACGGCTCGTACCGCTTCCGGGTCCGTCCTCGGCGTGTGCCGCGCCGGCAGTTCCAGCAGCCCCCAGCCCGAGGCCGCCGCCTCGTCGATCACCCGGTCGGGGCCGGAGCCGTCGGACGGGACGGCGAAGGCCAGGCGGCGGTCGCCGTGGTCCGTGCCGCTGCGGAAGGGGGTGTAGGGGTAGAAGGCGTCCGACACCAGGGGGGCCGCCGAGGCCGGCAGGCGCCACGACACCGGCAGACGGTGCTGCGGCAGCTCGGGGTTGTGGGCGAGGAGAGTGGTCACGGCCGAGGCCGAAGGGTCGTACGACAGGCCCGCCCACTGCTCGCTGCCCACGATCGCGAACGGGTCCAGCTGGCCCGGGTCGCCCACGAACAGCGCCCGCTCGAACAGCCCGGCCACGGCGAGCAGCGCGTCCGAACGCATCTGGTACGCCTCGTCCACGATGGCGTGCCGCCACGGCTCGTCCACCTTCACGTGCGCCCACTTCGCGGCGGTGGACAGCACCACCGGGATCCCGGCCAGATCGGCCGCCTTCGCCGACTTCCGTACGTTCGGCAGGTCGTCCAGCACCTTGTCGTACGGGTCGGAGTCGCTGCTGTGCAGGCGGCCCACGGGCAGCTCGGGGTTCTTCTCGGCGAGCCGGGCCACCAGGTCGTCGACCTGGGCGTTGGTCTGCGCGACCACCATCAGTGGGCGCCCGGCGTCGGCGAGTTCCAGCGCCGCGCGGACGACGAGGGTGGACTTGCCGGCGCCCGGCGGGGAGTCCACGACCACGCCCCGGTGTGTGCCGTGCAGGGTGTCGCGGAGGATCGCGTCGGTGGCCCGCGCGGCCGCGGCCCCGGGGTCGAACACGGCCTCGGTGGTCACAGGACGTCCTCCTCGGTGACGGCATCGGCGGGCTCCGGCACGGCCGCCGCCTCACCCGGCGGCCCCCCGTGCGTCCACGGCGTCTGCTCCGGGTCGGGCAGCTTCGCCCCGCCGCGCTGCTCGTGCTCGAACAGGGTGAAGCAGAGCCGGTCGCCCTTCTCCGGGACCGACCCGGCCTCGGGCTCCTTGCCACGGCCCATCTTGTCGACGATCCGCAGTACGACGAGCCCCTCGCTCTCGGAGCCGACAAACCCGATGAACTCAGCCGCCTGCGGTTTCCCACCCAGCGAGCGGTACACCTTCGCCCGCTCCCCGAAGCGCGGCCGGTCGTCCGTGTACACGGTCACCAGCGGGCGCGGGCTGGGCCGCTTGCCCTCGCTGTACGCCATCACCACATCCGTGACCTCGCCCGCGAACGCCTCCCCGGCCAGCCTGCGCCCGGCCATCACCAGCGGGTCGTCGAGGGCCTCCTGCGCCTCGAGACGGGCCTGCTCACGCTCGCGCGTGGCCAGCTTGTTGGCGGCCGTCACCGCGTCGTCGCGGCGGGGCTGCGGGGGCTCCCCGGCGAGCACGCGGTCGCGGTGGCCGGTGAACGACCAGCGGTCGCGCGTCCACCGCTCCTCGACATGCGCCCCCTCCGGCAGCGCCCGCAGCAGGTCGATCCCGCGCCACACCGCCTGCCAGGTGGGCAGGGTGACGCTCGCCACCAGGTCGCGGATCTCCTGCTCGGCCGCGGTGAGCACGCCGAGCCGCTCGTCCGCCTCCAGGCCGTCCTCGGCGGCCGCCAGGGCGGTGCGCGCCCGGTCGTAGCGCTCCAGGGCGGGCGCGAGCAGCTTGTTGTCGAACGCCGGATCGGTGGCCGGGCCCGCGGGCGGGCACAGCAACTGGTCACCGGCGCCCCGCGCCAGCTCGGCCCGCAAAGCCTCCTCGGCGCCCGTCGTGCCCTCCGGAGGGTCGATCCAGGCGAGCAGCGCGCCCAGGTGCTGGTCCTCCAGGCTGGACTGCCCGGTCGCCCAGTGCCGCGACAGCATGTCCGTCAGGGCCTGTAGCAGCGAGGAACCCGGCACCCGGGCCCGCTCCCCGAAGTGCGTCAGCCACCGCCCGAGCAACGGCACCCGGGGCGGCGCCGGGTAGGGCGCCTCCGGGTCCTGCTCCGCCGTGCGCCGAAAGCGCATGGACCGCCCGAGCAGCCGTACGAACTCCACGCCCGCACGGCTCGGCACGATCAGCTGCGGGGCGTCCGCGCACAGCTCTACCTCGACCTTGACCCGCTTGCCGGTCTCCGGGTCGGTCTCGGTGCGCTCGGCGGGCTCGACGCCATCCGCGAACGAGTCGACGTACGGCAGGACGATGTCCGCCAGTTCGGCGAGGAACGCGAAGCGCAGATCGCGGTCGCGCGGCTGCGGTACGACCAGCAGGCGCGGCGCGTCCCGGTCGGTGCCGACCAGCGCCCCGAGCGGGGCGCCCGCCTCACCGGCGGTGGTGAGCGGCACGAACACCAGCGGCCGGTCGGACAGATGCCGGTGCCGGACGGTCGCGGTGGGCCGGGCGCGGCCGGTGCTGACCGCCTCCAGACGGGCGAGGGTGGCGATCAGGGACACGCGGCCACCTCCCGGCCGGACAGCGCCTCCGCCCGCAGGGCCGCCGCCCTGCGCAGCGCCGCCACCGCCGGATCCCCGGGGTCGCCGAGCTCACCGCGGGCCGCCGCCAGAACGTCGTCCACGGTCGACAAACCGCCCAGTTCGGCCCGGACCGGACGGCCCAGCGTCGTCACCGCGCCCGCCGAGCGGGAGCGCTCGCGGCAGTGGAAGGCCAACTCGCACGCGGCCAGGCACTCGGGCGCGTACGTCGCCGGGACCGACTCCACCGCCGCTGTCAGCTCCTCGGCCGGCAGGCCGGGCGCGAAGCAGGTGCCCTCGGGAAGACCGGCGGCGATCTCGTCGATACGGGTGAGCCGGGCCAACTGGCGGGCGGTGACCGCGCGCTGCTTGCGGATGTCCACGGCCGAGGCGGTGGCCAGGTTGGAGAAGTCCCGGGGGCAGACCAGCAGGATGCGGTGACGCACGCGCGGGGCGGGATCGAGGCGTCCGGCGACGTCCTCCAGGGCCAGCACGTACACCGCCGCCTGCCGCGCGGCCGCGCCCACCTTCGCCGGGTCCGCCGCACCGTCCAGCATCGGGAAGGACTTGATCTCCACGACCGTCCAGCTGCCGTCCGGGTGCACCACCACCGCGTCCGGCTCCAGGAACGCCGGGGAGCCCGCCACGTCCAGCGCCAGCATCGGATGGTCGAGCAGCGTCCAGCCGCCCGCCTCGACGGCCTCGCGCAACGCCAGCGCCGTACGCGCCGTCCGCCCCGCCGGGCCGGGCGCGGACAGGTCGGGCACATGGGTCTCCTGCGGCGGCTCGGCTCCCGGGTCCAGCCGCGCGTGCACCAGGCGCAGCAACTCCGCGCCGCCGTCGGCCTTCACCCGTGCCTCGAACGCGTTGCCCCGGGTCAGGGCGAACTGCGACTGCCCGAAGACGGACGGCGCGCCCAGCGCGCTCGCCAGGCCCGCCTTGTCGACGGCCGCCCCGTCCAGGATCGCCCGCCGTCTGCACCCCGGGTTCGCGGCGAGCGCCGCCAGGGCGCGCGCGTCCAGTGCCTTGGCCGGTACGTCGGGGCCGCGCAGCTCAGCGAGCCGGTGCCGGAGCGCCGTCCCCCGCGTCGGTGGGGGCGGCGTCCGGCTCGGCTCCGGATCCGAGCCGCGAGTCGCGCTGCCGTGGAATTCGCTCACCCGGGGAAGTCTGGCATCCGCCACTGACAATCGGGGCGCCTGTGCCCTCGGAGCCCGCTGCGACGACCGAGTCGCCCGGCAGCAGCCGCTCCCGCAGCCGTCCCACGCCGCGCATCACGTACGGCGCGAGCAGCAGTCCGGCCCCCATCACGGCCACGCCCGCGACCGCGTCCAGGAAGTAGTGGTTGGCGGTGCCCATCACCACGATCGCGGTCAGCAGCGGATAGGCGACGCCGACGGCCTTGGCGACGCGCGTGCCGCCGTACCGCCACAGCATCACTCCGCACCACAGCGCCCAGCCCACGTGCAGGCTCGGCATGGCCGCGTACTGGTTCGTCATGCCGCCCATGCCCCGCGGGGCGCTGGCCTCGCCGCCCCACCAGCCGTACGAGCTGTACTCGGCCATCGTGTCCACGAAGCCGTGGCCCGCGGAGAGGAGGCGGGGCGGGCAGGTGGGCAGCAGGGTGAAGCCGATCAGGCCGATGAAGGTGGACGTCATCAACCAGGTACGGGCCGCCCGGTAGTGGCGGCTGCGGGACCGGAAGAGCCAGACCAGGATCGCGGGCGTGACCAGGTAGTGCAGCGACGCGTACCAGAAGTCGGCCGGGACGCCGAGCCATGCCTCGCGCGTGAACAGCCGGTTGAGCGGATGCTCGGCGTTGAGGTGCAGGGCCTTCTCGATGCGCAGGAGCGCCAGGCCGTGGTCCACGGCGCTGGAGACATCGCCCCGGGCGAGCAGCCGGCCCGCCGAGTAGCAGCCGTACACCAGCAGGATCAGGGGAAGTTCCGTCCACCACCGCAGCCGGGTCCGTGGGGACACCTCGGTGCCCGGTGTCTCGGTCTGCGGCATCCGATCGCCCTCCCCCTTCTGGTCCGCGGCGCCCCTTGGGCCGGGCGTGCCACTTTACGGCGTACCTGTCCGCCCGGTTACGGCGTACCTGTTCGCTCGGACGGCGTACCGGTTCGCTCTTGGGCGGCGCTTCAGACCGGATAGACGCTGAGATCGCCCGCCGGGTTGCCCAAGGACAGGGTGCGCGATGATGGAGGGGCTACGCCTCGGGTTTCTCCCCGATCCCTCCCCGATCTCTCCCGGAAAGGTCCCCCATGGCACCGCGCATCCTGCTGGCCCGGCACGGACAGACGGCCTGGTCGCTGTCCGGCAAGCACACCGGCAGGACCGACGTGCCCCTCCTGGAGGAGGGCCGGCGCGGCGCCAAACTGCTCGGCGAGCGGCTCCACCGCGCGCCCTTCGACGGCCTCCCCGGGGTCGAGGTCCGCACCAGCCCCCTGTCACGCGCGCGTGACACGTGCGAACTCGCCGGGTTCGGTGACCGGGCGACCACCTGGGACGCGCTGGTGGAGTGGGACTACGGCGCGTACGAGGGCATGACCCCCGAGGAGATCCAGGCCGTTCGCCCCGGCTGGCTGATCTGGCGGGACGGGGTCCCCGAGGGGGAGACCCTCGCCGAGGTGACGGCCCGGGCGGACGAGGTGGTGTCCTGGGCGCGGGCGGAGGACCGAGACGTACTTGTGTTCGCCCACGGGCACATCCTGCGGTCCGTGGGCGCGCGGTGGCTGGGCCTGCCGTTGGACTTCGCCGCGCGGATCCGGCTCAACCCGACGTCACTGTCGGTCCTCGGCTGGGCGTACGGGGAACCGGCGATCGAGAGTTGGAACGACCTGGGGCACCTCGTCCTCGGCTGATCACCTCCTCCGGGGGACGGTGCGGGTGAGGTCAACGACTGCGAATTGCACGGGTTACGAAGCTTGGAGCACTTCAGCTATTTCATGGCATGCCCGGGTTTTGGTGACATTGCTCCCGCATGTGATCTCCATCATGGGTTCTGACGATTTGTCCCTTCCTCTCGGAGGCAAACCCATGAAGGCTCTTGTTCCCCTGGCCGCAGCCGCGGTGGTGCTCGGTTCCCAGGCGTTGGGCGGGGTGGCGGTTGCCGCGCCGGCCCTCGGCGGTGTGAGTCACCACAGCGCCAGGCACCTCATCAGGGACGTCGACGGCCTCAAGCCGTGGAAGACCGGGAAGATCGTCTACTGCAACAACCAGTCGAACTTCAACCTCGTCTCCGTGCCCGCGCCGCTGATGGCGGCCGCCGCTGCCGCCACGCCGAATTTCGTCGGGGCCGCTGCCGCCGGCTCCGGCCCGTCCAACGTCAACAACTCGAACGCTCCCGTGAACACCCCGTCGCACAACAGCTGCTCGTAGCCGTTCACTTCCGCCGGCCGGCCGCACGCTGCTCCAGCGTGCGGCCGGTGGTCTGTCGGCGGGAGCCCGGGAGGCCGTGGCGGTCGACTTCACGCCATACGCGGCGACGAGGCATGCCTGTCCAAGAACGCCGACACCCCCGAGGCCCGCCGGTGCGGCAGCAGCACCCGCGCGGTCCCCGCGAGCATCGTCTGGATCCGTGACGACTGCACCTGGTCCAGCAGGTCCAGCACCCGCATCCCGGCCGCCGCCGCCTCGTCGGGCCGTCCCCCGCGCGCGAGGTCGTCCGCGAGCTCGGCCGTGTACAGCGCGATGTTCCGTGTGAAGTGGGGGTCCTGGAGCTGCGCGGCCCGACGCGCGTGCCGGGCCGCCCGCGTCCAGTCGCCCAGCGTCGACCAGCACTGCGCCTCCAGCCCCTCCAGCTCGGCCTCGCCGTAGAAGCTCATCCACTCCGGGTCGGCGTCCGAACGGCCCCGGTCGTACAGGGCCTGTGCCCGTACGAGCGCCTGTTCGCAGCCGGTGCGGTCGGCGAGCCCGGCCCAGCCGCCCGCCTCGCGCAGCGCGAGCAGCGACATCAGGCGCGCGGACCCGAGGGACCGCCCCACCCGCTGCGCGGCCTGCGCCGCCCGTACCGCCTCCCTGGGCCGTCCCGAGTCGCGCGCGAGGAAGGCCGTGTTGCAGAACGCGTGCGCCTCCAGGGCGGGGTCCCCGGTCATCCGGGCGGTCGCGAGCGCCTCCGCGTAGTGCGAGCGGGCGTCGTCGAAGCGGCCGGAGTCGTGGGCCAGCCAGCCGACGGAGATGGCGAGTTCACCGGCGCCCGAGTGCAGCCGGTCGGCGGTCGTCTGCCGGGTGGCACCCGCGTCCAGCAGCTCATAGGCGGCGCGGAGCGGGGCGGCCGCGCGCCGGTAGAGGCCGTCCGCGCCGTGCCGGTCGTCGAGCAGCCGGATGCGGCGCACGGCCTCCTCCAGGGCGGCCGCCTCGGAGGACCCGGCACGGCGCACCGGCCGGTCCGACGCCGCGGCGTCGATGGTGACCCCCAGGGGGCCCAGCGTGGCGGCGGCCACGGTGGCGCCCCCGCCCGTCATGAATGCGCGACGCAGCACGTCGCTCTCCTCGTCGATCTCGTCGTTCTCGTGCGTGTCGTACGGGTCCTGCGTGTCATACGGCTCGAGCGCCCCCTGCGCCTCACCCGCGGCGAACGCCGGGTGTGCGGCGAGCAAGGGGGACGCTTCCCCCGCCGGGCGAGCCCCGCGTCCGCGGACGGACGAGCGGGGCGCGAAGCCCAGGTCGGCGAGCGTGCGGCCGGGGAACATGTGCAGGAACACCCGTTCGTACGCGTAGTTCGGGCAGCGGATCTCGCCCGCCTCGACCCGGCCGATGTAGCGCGCGTCACAGCTCACCCGCTCGCCGATCTCGCGGGCGGCCCGCCGCACCAGCGCGGCGAACTCGGCCGGTGAGCGCCGGCCGCGCAGCTGCCGGAAGGCGAGGTTCGGCCGTGGTGGCCGTTCGGGCTGTGACCAGGTCACGGTTGACGACGCCATGGCCGGGTCCTCTCGTGCGAACCGTCGAACCATGCCGGATCCGTCGCGGGTCGTCAGTGTCGACGCCCCGGTTCCGGCGGGCAAGAACGTACCGGCTGTGTCGGACCCGCCACGCTGTGTTTGGCTACAAATCGGATATCTCATGCACGATCTGCCATGAAGTGCCATCCTTTGCGGCGCACTTGCGCCGTAGCCGTTGACGCCGTGCCGCGTTGGACACGGCGGACTGCAAGAGGGCTGCGTGGTGGAGGCCGGGATGGAGACCAGCCGGAGCAACGATCCTTGTGCGCCGTCGCCGACCGCGTGTGAGGTGGTGACCGTGCCGACCCGGCAGGGTCTGGAGGCGGTCGACATCCTGCGGCGCGGTGCGGCCGGGGACGCGGTGGGTCCCGTCCTGCACGACGACGGGTGCGACACGCTCGGCTTCCTGGTCCCGCCGGGCACCGCCGCCGCGTGGGACGTCCCCGGGAGCACCTGTACGGAGACCGACGGACGCGGGCTGAACCTGATCCCGCAGCCGCCGGTCGGGGGTTCGGGCTGGCTGGTGCCGCCGGGGGAGGCCGACCTGGCGACGGATCCCGCGGTCCTCAGACGGGCCCTGGGGGAGGCGGCACGGCTGCTCGAGGCGGCGGACAGCTGCCGCTGACCGGTTGCCCGCCGGGGCCCTGCGAAAATGGCCCCATGGGCAAGTCCAGGAACCCCCGGCGCAGACAGGCCGATGCCGAGACGGTCGTCGAGGACGTCGACGGCGGCCTCGCCCAGCTGATACCCGACCGGGACCGCCCTCGGGCCTGGACCCTGCTGATCGACGGGGCGCCGCAGTCGCACGTCGACCTCGACGACCCGGCGTACCTCTCCTTCGAGTACCAGCGGCGGCTCGGGCACGTCATCGACCTCGTCGCACCGCCCGGCAGACCGGTGCGTGCCGTGCACCTCGGCGGGGGCGCGTTCACCCTGGCCCGCTATGTGGCCGCCACCCGCTCCCGCTCCACCCAGCAGGTCGTCGAGCGGGACGCGAAACTCGTCGAACTGGTCCGGCGGGAGCTGCCGTTGGACCCCGGGGCCCGGATCCGGGTGCGCTCGGCGGACGCCCGCGAGGGCCTGGCCAAGGTGCCGGACGGCTGGGCCGACCTGGTCGTCGCCGATGTCTTCAGCGGCGCCCGCACTCCCGCCCACCTCACCTCCACCGAGTTCCTCGACGAGGTCCGCAGGGCCCTCGCGCCGGACGGCGTCTTCGCCGCCAACCTCGCCGACGGTCCCCCTCTCGCCCATCTGCGCGGCCAGATCGCCACCGCCGCCGCCCGCTTCCCCGAGCTCGCGCTGGTCGCCGACCCGGCCGTGCTGCGCGGCAAACGGTTCGGCAACGCGGTCCTGGTCGCCGCCGACCGCCCGCTCCCGGTCGCCGAACTGACCCGCCGCGCCGCCTCCGACCCGCACCCCGCCCGGGTCGAGCACGGCAGGGCGCTGCTCGCCTTCACCGGCGGGGCCGTCGCGGTCACGGACGAGGCGGCGGTGGCCTCACCGGCCCCGCCGCCGTCGGTGTTCCACTGACGAGGACCGGCTGGTGCCCCGTTCTCGCGGGGCACCTGGTGGTGCCGGGATATTCCGTTGTGGGGCCGGGAGCACGGCCATAGGGTCCCGGCATGTCCCTACGTGTTCGTATGCGTCAAGCCCTCCCGGAGGCGATGCGCGCCCGCGACAAGGCGGCGGTGAGCGCCCTGCGCGCGACGCTCGCCGCACTGGACAACGCGGAGGCGGTCCCCGTGGACGAAGCCGGAATGCGCGGTCTGGCCCTCGAACAGTCACCGGTCGGTGTCGGTGCCACCGAGGTGGCGCGGCGTGAGCTGAGCGAACGGCGCGTGGCGGACATCGTGCGGGCCGAGGCCACCGAACGACTGGAAGCCGCGGCGCGGTTGACCGCGCCCGCCCACACCGACCGAGTCGCACGGCTACGCGCGGAGGCCGATGTGCTGCTCCGCTTCCTCGACGGCCACGGCACGCCGTCGGAGAACTGATCGGAGAACTAGAAGTCCAAGCCCCGTGACAGCAACGGCAGATGCCGTTCGTACAGCGCCGCCAGGTCCTCCCGGCCGTCGCCCTCCACCCAGTGCCGTACCAGCGTGGTGAAGACCGCGATGATCGCCGCCGCCGCGCACTTGACCTCCAGGTCGGCCGCGTCGCGGCCGGCGCGCTCGGCGATCACCTCGGCGATGGCCCGCTCGCTGCGCTCCTGTTCCGCGACGGTGCGGGCGCGGATGGCCGGGTCGGTGAAGGAGATCCGGGTGCGCAGCAGGAGGTCGTCGCGGTCCTGCTGGATCATCTCCCCGACGGGGCCCTTCAGGGAGTTGAGCACCGCGTCGACGATGGGTTCACCGGCGGGGCGGGAGCGCAGGGCGGCGGCGAGGGCGGGATCGTACTCGTCCTGGAGGACGACGTCCTCCTTGGTGGGGAAGTACCGGAAGAAGGTGCTGGGCGAGACCTCCGCCGCCTCCGCGATCTGGTCGACCGTGGTGGCCTCGTACCCGTTCTCGGTGAAGAGGCGGTAGGCCTCGCGGCGGATGCGCTGGCGGGTCTGCTGCTTCTTGCGCTCGCGCAGGCCGAGGGGGGCGGCGGGGGTCTCGTGCTTCGTCATGCGACCGATTCTGCGGGCTGCGCGACGGACCGGGCCACCGTACGGGAGCAGGGGGTGGTGCCGGGCAGGAAGACGGCGGCCAGGACGGCGCCGAGCAGGGCGATCGCGCCGCAGGCCGTCAGGACCAGGCTCATACCGTGGACGAACGCCTCGTGCGCCCCCGACGCCAGGGCGGTGTCGTGCAGTTGCGCGGCCACCGCGTCGGCCCCGGAGACGGAGTCGCGGGCCGCGTCGGCCGCCGGACCCGGCAGGGTGCCGGTGTGCAGCCGGGCGAGGTAGCCGTAGCCGAGGAGGCTGCCGAGACCGGCGACGCCGAGGACCGAGCCGAGCTGCTGGACGGTCTCCAGGAGGCTGGTGCCGGACCCGGTGTTGTCCTCGGGCAGCGTGGCCATCACCAGGCTGGTGGCCGGGACCACGGCGAGCCCGAAGCCGAGGCCGGTCAGGCCCAGCCACAGCGCGGTGAAGCCGTAGCCGTCCGAGGTGCCGGTGGTCGCGCCGAGCAGCACACCGGCGCCGAGCACCAGCAGGCCGGCGGGTACGACCGTACGCGCGCCCAGCCGGGGGACGAGGGGTTCGCTCGCGGCGGCCGCCGCCATCAGGCCGCCGATCAGTGGCAGGACGCGCAGGCCGGTCCCGAAGGCGTCGTTGCCGAGCACCGACTGAAGGTACTGCGGGACGACGAACAGGATGCCCATGACCGCGAAGTTGACGAAGACGGCGATCAGCGTGCCCCACAGGAAGCGGCGGTCGGTGAACAGGCACAGGTCGACGATGGGGTGCGCGTACCGGCGCTCGCGCAGTACGAACCCGGCCAGCAGGACGGCCGCGGCGACGAGCGGGACGAGGACCGAGGGCGCGGTCCAGCCGTCGCGGGGGATCAGGATGGTGCCGTAGACCAGCGCGGTGATGCCGAGGCCGCCCAGGACGGTGCCGAGGGTGTCGAACGGCGCGGAGGTGCGGGTGGCGGTGTCGCTGGGCAGCAGCCACACGCCCGCGAGGACGGCGAGCGCGGCGACCGGCGCATTGAACAGGAACACCGAGCCCCACCAGAAGTGGTCGAGCAGCCAGCCGCCGACCACGGGTCCGACCGGCATGCCGAGCGCGGTGGCCGCGGTCCACACCGCGATGGCCTTGGGCAGTTCCTCCTTGGCGAAGACACGGGGCAGGATCGCCATGGACAGCGGCATGATCGCGGCGGCCCCGAGACCCAGGACGGCGCGGGCGGCGATGACAGCCGACGGCGAGTGGGCCAGCGCACCTCCTAACGAGGCGAGGCCGAAGAGCGTGATGCCGGACAGCAGCAGCCGCTTGTGCCCGAACCGGTCGCCGAGCAGCCCGACCGGGAGCATCGCCACCGACAGGGCCAGCAGGTAACCGCCGCCGATCCACTGCAACTGGGCGCTGTCGGCGGGCAGTTCGGTCGCGATGGTCGGCAGGGCGACGTTGATGACGGTGCCGTCGAGGCCGACGAGCAGCACGCTCAGGGTGAGCGCGGCCAGGGCGAGCCGGCGGCGGGGGGATGCGGACATGTGGGACCTCCCATTCGGGGCAACCTGATGAGAGGTTACCCTCAAATGAGAGTTCACTGTCAATATCTAGTTGTCTTTCACTTTGAGCGAGCGCTGGCCGCTCAGTAGACCTCCACATGCGGCGGGCCGTCGTGCCAGGTGCAGAACACCGTCACCCGGTCCGCGCCCGAAGCGAACTCCACCCGGATCCACGACTCCGTCTTCCACACCTGCATCGACCAGCCCGTCCCCGGCGTCGCCGAGACGAGCGCCGCGTCCGCCTTCCCGATGTCGAACACCACCCGGCCCCCGTCGGTGTCATAGCTCTTGACCTCACCGGAGGCGGTCTGCGAGGGAGATGCGGCGGGAGTGGCCGCCGCGGTCCGAGAGGGCGTCGGGGAACCGGGCGCCGACGGCGTCCTCCGTGCCGTCCCGGACGGAGGCGGGGACGGGGACGCAGGTCGGGACGTCGGGGACGCCAGCGGCTTTGGACCCTGCGCGGTCGCGTCCGCCGCCGTGATCGGCAGGGCGCGCGGCGGGTCGTACGCCGTGCCCGCCAGCACCGTGTGCACGCCCCACCACGACAGCGTGACCGCCGCGCCCGTGGCGAGCGACCACGCCAAGACGTGTACGAGTCCTCTGCGCATCGCGGGCCATACTGCCCCACGAGCCCCACTTGTCGCACACGTTCGGAGCCGCCGGGAGTTGTCCACAGGCCCGCACCCGGCCGTCCCGCATGGCGTACGGTGCGGCGCATGGCAAGTGTGCTCGTGGTCGAGGACGACCAGTTCGTACGCTCGGCGCTCATCCGGCATCTCACCGACGCGTCGCACACCGTGCGCAGCGTCGGCACGGCACTGGAGGCGCTGCGCGAGGTCGCCCATTTCCGCTTCGACGTGGTCATCCTCGACCTCGGCCTGCCCGACCTGGACGGATCCGAGGCGCTGAAGATGCTGCGCGGGATCACCGACGTACCCGTCATCATCGCCACCGCGCGGGACGACGAGACCGAGATCGTCCGGCTGCTGAACGCCGGAGCGGACGACTACCTGACCAAGCCGTTCTCCGTCGAGCACCTGTCCGCCCGGATCGCCGCCGTCCTCAGACGCTCCCGGGCCGCCACCGTGGACGCCCCGCCGTCCAGCGTCCTGCGCGTCGGCGGCCTGACCGTCGATCCGCTGCGCCGCCAGGCCGAGTTGGACGGGATGCGCCTCGACCTCACCCGCCGCGAGTTCGACCTGCTCGCCTTCCTCGCCGGCCGGCCCGGGGTCGTCGTCCCCCGCAAGGAACTGCTGGCCGAGGTGTGGCAGCAGTCGTACGGCGACGACCAGACCATCGACGTCCACCTCTCCTGGCTGCGCCGCAAACTGGGGGAGACGGCGGCCCGGCCGCGCTATCTGCACACCCTGCGCGGTGTCGGCGTGAAGCTGGAGCCCCCGGGGGAAGCGGAGCCGATCCGATGAGATGGGCACTGGTCAGGGTCTGCCTCGCGGTCACCGCGATGGTCGTGGTCGCCTTCGCGGTCCCGCTCGGACTGGTCGTCAAGGAGATGGCCCGCGACCGCGCCTTCTCCAACGCCGAGCGGGAGGCCGCCGCCATCGCGCCCGCCCTGTCCATCACCACCGACCGCGACAAACTGGAGCGCGTGCTCGCCTCGGCGGGCGCGGACACCGGCATGGCCGTGCACATACCGGCATCCGGCGGGGACACGGCGGACGGGTCCGGCCGGGCGGCCGTCGACATCGGCCGGCAGCGCGCGGCCGACCGGGACATCGCGACCGTACGGAAGCTGGGCCGCGCCTCCACCACCGAGGTCGCGGGCGGCTCCACCCTGCTCCAGCCCGTCGCGCTGAGCTCCGGCGCCATCGCGGTGGTCGAGGTGTACGTCCCCGAGGCCGAGGTCACCAACGGCGTCGGCACGGCCTGGGCGGTGCTGGCCGCCGTCGGCATCGCGCTGATCGTGGGCTCCGTCGCGGTCGCCGACCGGCTCGGCGTACGGATGGTGCGGCCCGCGCGGCGGCTGGTCGAGGGCGCGCACGAACTGGGGGAGGGCAAGCTGGGCGCACGGGTGCCGGAGGACGGTCCGACCGAACTGCGGCTGGCCGCGGTCGCGTTCAACTCCATGGCCGACCAGGTCGTACAACTCCTGGCGAACGAACGCGAACTGGCGGCGGACCTCTCCCACCGACTGCGCACCCCGCTGACCGTGCTCCGGCTGAACACGGCCTCGCTCGGCGAAGGACCCGCCGCCGAGCAGACCCGGGCCGCCGTCGCCCAGCTCGAGCGTGAGGTCGACACCATCATCCGCACCGCCCGCGAGGCCAAGCCGCAGACCGCCGCCGCCGGGCCCGGTGCCGGTTGCGACGCGGCCGAAGTCGTCCGCGAGCGGATGGGGTTCTGGTCCGCGCTCGCCGAGGACGAGGGCCGCAAGTGGCGGCTGGCAGGGGTCGAGCGGCCGGTGCGGATACCCGTGGCCCGCGCCGACCTGGCCGCCGCGCTCGACGCGCTGCTCGGCAACGTCTTCCGGCACACCGCCGAGGGCACGGCCTTCGCGGTCGACGTGCACAACGGCGAGGACGCGGTGATCGTCCTGGTCTCCGACGCGGGCCCCGGCATACCCGACCCCGAGGCGGCCATGGCCCGCGGCCGGGGTTCGGGCACCGACGGCTCGACCGGCCTCGGCCTGGACATCGTGCGCAGGCTCGCCGAGTCGACCGGCGGGGACGTACGGATCGGCTCGTCGGTGCTGGGCGGCACGGAGGTGCGGATCTGGTTCCAGCTGGACGGGCGGGAACCGGTGCGCAAAGGCCACCGGGGCGCCGTGCGCCGCCGCCGGCCCCGCAAATTGGTCTCTACCTTTAACCGCCCCCGATCCCTCCCTTAAGCGCACCCTAAGATCCCCAGCCGCCGTCCGTATCAAGCCATTTGTCCGAATCTCGACCGCTAGCGTGCTGCCGCACCTCACCCCGTGAACAGCGAAGGCAGGCACGCGCATGAGCACGCACCGGCGCAGGATCAGTGGCAGGAACAAGGCGATAGGCGGCCTCGTCGCCGCGGCCGTGGCCGGTGGCGGCGCGCTGCTGTTCACCGGCATCGCACAGGCGGCCGGGGTCGGCGCCGCGTACACCAAGACCAGCGACTGGACGACGGGTTACTCCGCCCAGTACGTCGTCACGAACAACAGCGGACAGCCGGAGAAGACCTGGACCCTCGAGTTCGACCTCCCCGCCGACGCGAAGCTCAGCTCCCTCTGGAACGGCGAGTCGAGCGTCAGCGGCCGGCACGTCACCGTGAAGCCCGCCAAGTGGGACACCGACGGCCTCGCTCCCGGCAAGTCGCTCACCGTCGGCTTCGTGGTCAACGGCACCGGGGACCCCACCGGCTGCCACATCGACGGCGCGACATGTTCGGCCGACAGCACCGCCACCCCCGAGCCGAGCGGCCGCCCGACCCAGTCGCCGACCCCGACCGCCACACCGAAGCCCACGCCGACCCCGACCAAGAGCACCACCCCCACCGCCTCCCCGACCCCCACCCAGACCACCGGCAGCGGAACAACCACCTCCGCCGGCTTCGCGCCCTACGTCGACACCTCCCTCTACCCCGCCTTCGACCTGCTGGCGAGCGCCGACGCGACCGGCGTGAAGAACTACAACCTCGCCTTCGTCACCGACGGTGGCGGCTGCACACCCAAGTGGGGCGGCGTCACCGACCTGGCGAGCGACGGCGTGGCCGCCCAGATCGGCTCGCTGCGCACCAAGGGCGGCGACGTCCGCGTCTCCTTCGGCGGAGCGTCAGGCTCCGAACTCGCCACGACCTGCTCCTCCGCGGACGCGCTGGCGACCGCCTACGGCAAGGCCGTGGACCAGTTCAAACTCACCAAGGTCGACTTCGACGTCGAGGGCGGCGCACTCCCCAACACCGCCGCCAACACCCGCCGCGCCCAGGCCATCGCCAAACTCCAGGCCCAGCACCCCGGCCTGGACGTCTCCTTCACCCTCCCGGTGATGCCCGAGGGCCTGACCCAGGACGGCGTCAACCTCCTGTCCGACGCCAAGTCCAACGGCGTCAAGATCAGCACCGTCAACATCATGGCGATGGACTACGGCCCCGCGTACAGCGGCGACATGGGCACCTACGCCGAACAGGCGGCCACGGCCACGCAGGCCCAGGTCAAGAGCGTCCTCGGCCTCACCGACTCCGCCGCCTGGAAGACCGTCGCGGTCACCCCGATGATCGGCGTCAACGACGTCTCCTCCGAGATCTTCAAGGTCGACGACGCCACCCAGCTGGTGAACTTCGCCAAGTCCAAGGGCCTCGGCTGGCTGTCCATGTGGTCGGCGGCCCGCGACAAGCAGTGCGCGGGCGGCACCAAGCCCACCGCCGACGCCACATGCAGCTCGATCACCCAGGACAACTCCGCCTTCTCGAAGGCTTTCGGGACGTTCAACTGACAGCGGACACGCGGCCATGACCGAGGCGCGGCACCCCCCTCCGAGTGCCGCGCCCCGTCGCGTCCGGTGCCGTCAGGCCCCCGTCTCCACCGGCGGCAGCGTTCCCGTTCGGGCCGCCTGGGCGTACCAGTGGGCGCTCGACTTCGGGGTGCGGGTCAGGGTGGCGTAGTCGACGTACACGGCGCCGAAGCGCTTGCTGTAGCCGTACGCCCACTCGAAGTTGTCCATCAGGGACCACAGGTAGTAGCCGCGTACGTCCGCGCCGTCCGCGATGGCCCGGCGCACGGCCGACAGATGGCCGTGCAGGTAGGCGATGCGCTCGGGGTCGTGGACCCGGCCGTCGGCGTCCACCTTGTCGTCGTACGCCGCGCCGTTCTCCGTCACGTACAGCGGCAGGCCGGGGGCCTCTCGCGTGTAGCGCATGATCAGCTCGTGCAGACCGGTCGGGTCGATCGTCCAGCCCATCTCCGTACGGTCACCGGGCGTCTGGTGGAAGGCCACGTCGTCCGCGCCGGGCCAGGGGGAGTGGTCGCTCGCCCCGTGCCCGTCCGCCCGCGGACCGCGCAGTTCCGACTCGGCCGACGAAACCAGCGCCGGCGTGTAGTAGTTCAGCCCCAGCGCGTCCAGCGGCTGGTTGACGGTGCTGAGGTCGCCGTCCTGGACGTAGGACCAGTCGGTGATCGACGAGGTCGCCTCGAACAGGGTCTCCGGGTACGCGCCGTGCAGCATCGGGCCGTGGAAGACGCCGTTGGCCAGGTCGTCGATGCGGCGGCCGGCCGCCAGGTCCGCCGGGTCCTGGGAGACCGTGCGGACGACCGAGGAGTTGAGGCTCACCGCGACCGTGTTCCGGGCCGGCATCGCCGCGCGGAGGGCGGAGGCGCCCAGGCCGTGCGCCAGGTTGAGGTGGTGAGCGGCCTTCAGGGACGCCGCCGGGTCCGTACGGCCGGGCGCGTGCACCCCGGACCCGTAGCCGAGGAAGGCGCTGCACCACGGCTCGTTGAGAGTGATCCACTGCTCCACCCGGTCGCCGAGCGCCTCGCCGACGATCTGCGCGTACTCGGCGAAGCGGTACGCGGTGTCCCGCTCCGGCCAGCCGCCCGCGTCCTCCAGTTCCTGCGGCAGGTCCCAGTGGTAGAGGGTGACCGCCGGCTTGATGCCGTGCGCGAGCAGCTCGTCCACCAGACGGCGGTAGAAGTCCAGGCCCACCTGCACGGCCGGACCCCGGCCCGTCGGCTGCACCCGCGACCAGGAGACGGAGAACCGGTACGCGTTCAGGCCCAGCTCCGCCATCAGCGCGACGTCCTCGCGGTAGCGGTGGTAGTGGTCGACAGCGATGTCACCGTGCTCACCACCGAAGGTCTTGCCCGGCGTATGGCTGAAGGTGTCCCAGATCGAGGGAGTACGACCGTCCTCCCGGACCGCTCCCTCGATCTGGTACGACGAGGTCGCGGCACCCCAGAGGAAGGCGGGGGGAAAGGTCACAAGCGTAACGGGTTCAGACATGGAAGCGCTCCCATAGGAGGTGTGGGGGCCGACTGGTGAATGTGCGAGGGGAGAAAAGGGGGCCGGAGCTGCGGTGACCCGGCCCCCGGGAGAAGGGCGTCAGCCCTTGACGGCACCCTGCATGATGCCGCCCACGATCTGCTTGCCGAAGATCGCGAAGACGAGCAGCAGGGGAAGCGTACCGAGCAGCGAGCCCGCCATGATCAGGGACTGGTCGACGGTGTAGCCGCGGCCCAGACCCGTGAGCGCGACCTGCACGGTCGGGTTGCCGGTCTGGGTGAGGACCAGGAACGGCCACAGGAAGTCGTTCCACGCCTGCACGAACACCAGCATGCCGAGCACCGCCATCGCCGGCCGCGCCGCCGGGAACACCACGTGCCACACCACGCGCCAACTGCTCGCGCCGTCCACCCGGGCAGCCTCGATGATCTCGTCCGGCAGCGCCTGGAGCAGGTACTGCCGCATGAAGAACACGCCGAAGGCGCTCACCAGCGACGGGAAGATCACCGCCTGCAACTGGTCCGTCCAGTCCAGCTTGGCGACCATCATGTACAGCGGGATGATGCTGAGCTGCGGCGGCACCATCATCGTGCCGATCACGACCAGCATCAGGGCGTTGCGGCACCGGAACCGCAGCTTGGCGAAGGCGAACCCGGCGATCGTCGACAGGAAGACGATGGTGGCCGCCGAAGTCCCGGCCACGATCGTGGTGTTGACGAAGGCCGTACCCAGATTCGCTTCGGTCCAGGCGACGTCGAGATTGTGGAAGAGATTCCCGCCGAACCAGAACGGCGGCGGTGTCTCGGCCAGCCGGTTGTTGTTCCGGGAGGCCGCGATCGCCGTCCACACCAGTGGGAACAGCGAACCGATGGAGAACACCGTCAGGATGGTGTACGCGATGGGGCCCGCGTGCATCTGGCCACCCGCGCGGGCCGACTTGGAGCGCCGCGCGCGCCGCGGCTCCTTCGCCGCGTCGGCGGGCGGTGTCGTCAGAGTCGTCGTCACGGCCGGTTCTCCTTAGGCACTGGCGCGCAGCCGGCGCGAGATGACGTAGTTGACGATCCCGACCACGATGAGGATCAGGAACATCGTCCAGGCGATGGCGGAGGCGCGGCCCAGATGCTGGTTCACCCAGCCCTGCTCGTACAGATAGAGGCCGAGCGTCTGGAACTGGTGCTCCGCGCCGCCGGACGCCCCCTTGTTCGCGTCGAAGATCAGCGGCTCACCGAAGACCTGGCTGGCACCGATCGTCGACACGACACAGGTGAACAGGATCGTCGGCCGCAACTGCGGCAGGGTCACATGCAGGAACTGCCGCCAGCGGTTCGCGCCGTCCAGGGCCGCCGACTCGTACAGGTCCTGCGGGATCGCCTGCATCGCCGCCAGATAGATCAGCGTGTTGTAGCCGGTCCAGCGCCAGACGATGATCGTCGACACCGCGATCTGGGAGGGCCACTTGTCGTTCTGCCAGTCGATCTTGTCGACCCCGAAGAAGTGCAGCGCCCAGTTGATCATGCCGTAGTCACGGCCGAACAGCAGGACGAAGACCAGAGCGGCGGCGGCGATCGACGTCGCGTACGGCGCGAGCAGCACGACCCGGAAGAACGTCGAGGCACGCAGCTTGTAGTTGAGCAGGTGCGCCAGGCCCATCGCCATCAGCAGCTGCGGAACCGTCGAGATGATCCCGATCGTCAGGGTGTTCTTCGCCGCGTTCCAGAAGAAGTCGTCGTCGAAGATCCGGGTGTAGTTGTGCAGCCCCGACCACTGCATGTCGGTGGGCGCGGTCAGCTCCACCGTGTGCAGCGAGGCCCAGCCGGTGTAGAGGAGCGGGAACAGACCGAAGGCGACGAACAGCAGGAAGAACGGGGAGACGAAGGCGTACGGACTCCAGCGGATGTCCCGCTGCCAGCGACGGGACAGCCGCGCCCGACGCCGCTGGTCCTCGGAGGACAGGGCGCCGGCGGCCGCACGGGCCGGGGCCGCGCCCCCCTCCTTCGCGGGGGGCGCGGCGGTGTCGTGCCGGGTGGCCATGCCGGTCACTTCTCCAGGTTGTTGTCGATGGTCTTGGTGGCCGTCGTCCAGGCGTCGGCGGGGGACTTGCCCTTCGTGACGAGGATGACGCCGTTGTCCGTCAGGCCCTGAAGGATGATCTGGTCCTTCGGGCCGATGATCTGGACCGGGGCCGTCTTGGCGGCCTGAGCGAAGATCGTGCCGATCGGCGCGTCACCGGTCATCTCGTTCTTCGCGCCCGTCACCGAGGCGGCCGTGTACGCGCCGGGCGCGCTCGGGAAGCTGCCCTGCTTGGCGAAGAGCTTCGCCTGCTGCTCGGGCGCGGTCAGCCAGGCGGCCAGCTTCTCGGCCTCCGTGGTGTTCTTGCCGCCCTTGGGCACGGTCAGGAAGGAGCCGCCCCAGTTGCCGGAGACGGGCGCCTGGGCCACGTCCCACTTGCCGGCCGCTTCCGGCTTCGAGTTGGCCTTGAGCGTGCCGAGCATCCACGGCGGGCAGGAGATCGCGGCGAACTTGTTGTTGGCGATCGTCTGGTTCCAGGCGGGCTGGAACTGGGTCTGGCTGCCGACCAGGCCCTCCTGGGCGGCCTTCGAGGTCAGGTCGAAGGCGGTCTTGACGTCCTTGTTCGTCTTGTAGATGACCTTGCCGGAGGAGTCGTAGAACTTCGTCTTCAGGCTGCCGATCATGGCGTTGAGCAGACCACCGGGGGAGTCCATGAAGGTGGTCCCGGACGGGGCCTTCTTCTTGTACTTCTCGCCGGCTTCGACGAACTTGTCCCAGCTGCCCGTCCACAGCTTGGAGACGGCGTCGCGGTCGGTGGGCAGGCCGGCCGCCTTGAAGAGGTCCGTGCGGTAGCAGATGGCCATCGGGCCGATGTCGGTGCCGAGTCCGATGGTGGTGCCGTCCTTGGCGGTGGCCTGCTGCCACTTCCAGTCCAGCCAGTCGCTCTTCTGTACGCCGGGCGCCTTGGACAGGTCCTCGAACTTGCCCGCGAAGGTGTTGGTGACCTCGGCGATGTTGCTGACTTCGACGGCCTGGATGTCCATCAGGCCGCTGCCGGTGGTCAGGTGGTTGACGAGAGCCGGGTAGTAGTTCTCGTTCCGCTCGATCGAGGTGTCCTTGATGGTGATGTTCCGGTGCAGCTTCTCGTACTCCGTGTAGAGCCCGGCTTCCTTGAACCCGAAGGTGCCGAAGAGACCCAGGGTGATGGTGGTCTTGCCCTTGCCACCACCGTCGGAGTTGTCGCTGCTGCTTCCACCACTGTCATCGGCACAGCCGGCCAGCAGCCCGGCGCCCAGCGTGGCGACAGCCGCCAGGACCACCGCCTTACGGGCGATGGGGGTCCCCCCGCTCGAGCGAAGCCGAGAGTGGGGGAGGGTACGTGCTCGCATTGCGTCCTCCTGTTGCCCTGACGTGCCGACCCCCCGGCCAACTGCACTGTTGGGCCCGTTTGTTTCTCGCTGCGGCTCGGGCGGGGAACGTGCGGGATATGTATGTGCGAGGTACTGTGGGAGCGCTCCCACAAGTGATGTGTTGAAGAGTCGTCGGTTCGCGCGGGGGTGTCAAGGGAGCGGACGCGGAGAGATGCGTTCAGTTATCGGCCTGTTAGCTAACTTCAAGGAGCGGTCCGTGAGCGCCTCGTGAGCGGCCCCAGGTGGCCATCATCGAGCCTGTCGGGCTTCCGGGGATGAGGGTGTTCCGGCCGAAAAGCGGGCGCCCTGTGCAGGACTGTTAGATTCCAGGCCAGCCACGATGAACGGTCGAGAGAGGCGGAGCCCATGGCAAGCCACGGAGCGCGGGGCCGGAGCGGTGGGCGGCCTACCCTCGAAGAGGTCGCCGTCCGGGCCGGTGTCGGCCGCGGCACGGTGTCGCGGGTGATCAACGGCTCGCCCCGGGTCAGTGACGCGACCCGCGCGGCCGTGGAGGCGGCGGTCGCCGAACTGGGCTATGTCCCGAACACCGCCGCCCGTGCGCTGGCCGCCAACCGTACCGACGCGATCGCTCTCGTCGTCCCCGAGCCGGAGACCCGCTTCTTCGCGGAACCGTACTTCTCCGACATCCTGCGCGGCGTCGGCGCCGAACTGTCCGACACGGAGATGCAGCTGCTGCTGATCTTCGCGGGCAGCGACCGCGAACGGCAGCGGCTCGCCCAGTACCTCGCCGCGCACCGCGTCGACGGCGTTCTGCTGGTCTCGGTCCACGCCGACGATCCGCTGCCCGACCTGCTCGCCCAGCTGGAGATCCCGGCCGTGATCAGCGGACCGCGCTCGGCGGCGGAGACGCTGACCTCGGTGGACTCGGACAACTACGGCGGCGCCCGCTCGGCCGTGGAGCACCTGCTGGCCCGCGGCTGCCGCACGATCGCCCACATCACCGGCCGCCTCGACGTGTACGGCGCCCAGCGGCGCGTCGACGGCTACCGGGAAGCCCTGCTCGACGCGGGCCACTCCGTGGAGGAACTCCTCATCGAGCCGGGCGACTTCACCGAGGAGGGCGGCCGCCGCGCGATGACGACGCTGCTGGAGCGCAGTCCCGCCGTGGACGCGGTGTTCGCCGGCTCCGACGTCATGGCGGCCGGCGCCCGCCAGGTGCTGCGCGAGGCGGGCCGTCGCATCCCCGACGACGTGGCCCTCGTCGGCTACGACGACTCGGCCATCGCCCGCCACATGGACCCGCCGCTCACCAGTGTCCGCCAGCCCATCGAGGAGATGGGCCGCGCGATGCTCGGCCTCCTGCTGACGGAGATCGCTGACAGCCGTCCGGCCGTCTCGCGGGGGCTGGAGCGGCAGCAGGTGGTAATGCCCACGGAGCTGGTGACGCGGGCGTCGTCCTGAGCGACGTCCGGTCCTGAGGCCAGGTGACGGGGCCTCAGGTGCTCACGGCAAGATCACGATGTGGATCTAGGTGTAGATCCCATGTATGTCTCGTGCGTACTCTGTGCCGCCCGACTCTCTGTGCGCGATCTGGCTGCCGGTCAGGGCCTTGAGGAGTCCGCAGTGGAGAACACGCCGCCACTTCCCCCGAACGTCCCCCCGCGCCCGTCCGGCGCTCCCACGGTGCACGCGGCGACTGATTCGACGGACTCGTCGAACGGCTGGCGGGACGAGTACGAGCATCACCCGGAATACCGGCGCATCCTGACGGGGCTGGAGAGGCCTTGGTGGAAGCGGCCCGTGGTCTTGGCAGGGGGCGTCGTCGCCATCGCCGTGACTTCGTTCTTCCTGGGCGGTGCGGTCCTGGGCTCCGGCGACTCGGACTCTTCTTCCCCTGACCCCTGGGTGCAGGGGCAGATCGATGACCAGTCGCAGAACAGCCAGCAGCAGAACAGCCGGCCGACTGGGGTGTCCGCCGCGCAGAAGTTCCAGATCCTGACCCAGTTCTGCAATCAGCAGGCGGGCGGGCCGACCGACGTGGACGAAGCCGCGCTGCTGGAGTGCAAGAACGACTACTACGTGACGGATCAGGGCCAGGTCCTGTCGAAGTAGCCGCCTTTCATTCTCCCGGCCCGGCCGCAACAGCGGCCCGGAGAATGAAAGAGGCCGACGACCCTAATTCTGAAGGTCGTCGGCCTCTATACAGAGGGTGAGTGACGGGACTCGAACCCGCGGCATCCTGGACCACAACCAGGTGCTCTACCAGCTGAGCTACACCCACCATGACCGGTTTCTCGAGGAGTGTTCTCCCCGACCGGCCGAGAAAAAGTGTACAGGGTCCGAAGGGGTGCTCGCGCCAGGGTTTCGCGGCGCCCCCCCCGCGTGCCCCCGGTGCGCGCCTACTGAGCGGGCAGGACGTGCTTGGCGGCGATCGTCTTCGCCGTGTCGGAGTCCGGGCCGGGCTGCGGGACGAAGACGGCCTCGCGGTAGTAGCGCAGCTCGGCGATCGACTCGCGGATGTCGGCGAGGGCGCGGTGGTTGCCGTTCTTCTCCGGGCTGTTGAAGTAGGCGCGCGGATACCAGCGCCGTGCGAGCTCCTTGATGCTCGACACGTCGACGATCCGGTAGTGGAGGTAGTCCTCCAGGGTCGGCATGTCCCGGAGCAGGAAGCCGCGGTCGGTGCCGACGGAGTTCCCGCACAGGGGGGCCTTGCCGGGCTCCTTCACGTGCTCCCGCACGTACGCCAGCACCCGCTCCTCGGCGTCCGCCAGGGTGGTCCCGCCGGGGAGCTCCGCGAGCAGTCCGGACGCGGTGTGCATCCGACGCACCACCTCCGGCATCGTCTCCAGCGCCTGGTCCGGCGGACGGATGACGATGTCGACTCCGTCGCCGAGTACGTTCAGCTCGGAGTCGGTGACGAGGGCGGCAACCTCGATGAGCGCGTCGTCGGACAGCGAGAGGCCGGTCATCTCGCAGTCGATCCACACCATGCGATCGTTCATGTGTCTAACCTTACGGCGCGTTGTCGCTCCGCGGGTCTGGCGTGCATGGGGTACCGGCGCCGTCTGCTGGGGGCTGCCGCCCCCGGACCCCGCTATCGGCCTGAACGGCCTCGTCCTCGAACGCCGGACGGGCTGGATGTGTCGGCCGGGTGAGACGCAAAGGGGCCCGGGGCGTCAGCCCCGGGCCCCCTGTGGGTCACACGCCGCTGCGCGGCCCCGGCACGCTCACCGACAGGCTGCGGCGGGCCTGGATCGGGACTCCGGCCTCGGGGTGGAGGACGGGTACCGGGCCCACCGGGCCGGCCGGTGCGGACATGGCCGGCTCGGTGTCTGCGGGCTTGTCGCCCTGGGGGCGACGGGCGCGGTAGGCGGCCCGGTAGGCGGCCGGCGAGGAGCCAAGCTGGCGCCTGAAGTGGCCGCGCAGGGCCACGGGCGAGCGGAACCCGCAGCGGCCCGCGACCTCGTCCACCGAGTAGTCCGACGTCTCCAGCAGCCGCTGCGCTTGCAGCACACGCTGGGTGATCAGCCACTGGAGCGGCGCGCTGCCGGTCAGCGACCGGAAGCGGCGGTCGAAGGTGCGCCGGCTCATGTACGCCCTCGCCGCCAGCGTCTCCACGTCGAACTGCTCGTGGAGGTGCTCCAGCGCCCAGGCGACGACCTCCGCGAGCGGGTCGGCGCCGATCTCCTCTGGTAAAGATCGATCGAGGTAGCGCTCCTGGCCGCCCGACCGGCGCGGCGGGACCACCAGACGCCGGGCCAGCGCGCCCGCCGCCTCGTTGCCGTGGTCCGACCGCACGATGTGCAGGCACAGGTCGATTCCGGCCGCCGTACCCGCCGAGGTGAGCACGTCACCGTCGTCGACGAACAGCTCTCTCGGATCGACGTGCACCGACGGATAGCGCTTCGCCAGCGTCGGCGCGTACATCCAGTGCGTGGTGGCCGGGCGGCCGTCGAGCAGGCCCGCCGCCGCCAGCACGAACGCGCCGGTGCACAGGCCTACGATGCGCGCACCCTCCTCGTGCGCCCGGCGCAGCGCGTCGAGCGCTTCCTCCGGTGGCGGAGAAGTGATCGAACGCCAGGCCGGTACGACGACCGTGCCCGCGCGTGAGATCGCTTCCAGGCCATGCGGTGCGGTGAGTTCCAGGCCCCCTGTGGTCCGCAGCGGGCCTTCCTCGCCGGCGCACACCAGTAGTCGGTAGCGCGGCACTCCGGCGTCCTGGCGGTCGATCCCGAACACCGACAGTGGTATGGAACTCTCGAAGATGGGCCCGCCGCTGAACAACAGCACGGCGACGATCTCCTTGCGACGTCGCCCGGACAGCTTCCGGGCCGCGGCTTCCGGCGCGGCAGTGGAGTCGTGGCTCATCCTGCTAAGCCCCCCTCGGTGGTCGCGGCTCCTCGGTTGTGTCGCTCCTGCACGTTTCCCCTCGGTCCTGCACGAGTCCCCCGCCGTAAGACATCAAGATCGAATCTACTGGGTCCCACGCCGCCGCGGTGACCAGATCGACACCCGGCGCATTGTCGACATGACAACTTGGCGTGAAGCATTCGATCACGAAGCGTTGCACTCGTGGGCCGTGCAGGGAAGTACGCCTCGTCGCAGTGGCCAAACCGCGTAGGGTGCGCAGGGCCCCCTGGGTCCTTTCCGTGCAGGTGGAACGGGGGGCGAGGGGTGGTTCCGGCCCGTCTTGCACAGTGTCCAGAAGTTGGCTGAAAAGATACGGGTGTGTGCGCGGAAACCGGTCAGTCGACCGGTGTACCACCCTTGGTGTGACGTCCGCCTCCCTGGGGCGTCGGGCGTGCCGCGCAGCGTTCCGAGCGGCGCAGCAGGATCCGGCACACGCCGGTGACGGCCGCGAGGCCCCCGGCGGTGCCGGCGGCGCCGGCCAGCGAGGTGCCGTACCAGAGCAGGACCACGGGTACGAGGACGCAGCTGAAGACCGCCCAGCGCACCACGTCACCGGCGGTGTCCGGGGTGGGGCGCTGCTCACTGGTGGATCGTCGTCCGGGCATCTCGTACTCCCTGGTCGTACTCCTCGCGGCGGTGGCTCAGGGGGTTCAACGCGTGTTCGATCGGTCGGTCACTCAGCCGGTCACCCGGTCGATCACTCGGCCGGTCACTCGGGCGGTCAATCAGCCGGTCACTGAGCGCGGCGACCGGATGAAGCCGGACTGTTGAATCCTGTGCAAACCGCCTGTACGGGGCAGCAACCATTGCGTTACGGGCGTCGCTCGTGCATGCTCCGGGGAACCCCTGCGGACTCCGGGGGACGCCTTACGGTGCCTTACGGAGCCCGTGCGGGATCTGGGCTGAGGAAGCTTGCCGCCGTACCCTTGGGGGTATGGGGTGGGGAAGATGTTTCCCGGACACAGCTCCGCCGCACACTGTCGCCACCCAAAAAGGATCACAACGCCGAGACAGCCATGGCCGGTCACGAATTCTTCGAACCCGCGGACCGCAAGCGGCCGGTCGCCGATCCCACGGCGGCCGAGCCCCTGGCGGCGGAAGAGGCGCGTCCTTCCTGCGACCCCGCCTTCAAGCACGGAGTCGTCGTCGGCTTCGACGGCTCCACGTCCAGTGAGCGCGCCCTCGCCTACGCGATCGGCATGGCCCACCGATCCGGCTCGGGTCTGATCATCGTTCACGTCGCCAACCGGCTGCCCACCACCGTGTGGGCGGGGTGCGAGCCCCCGGTCTTCGTCGACGTGCCCGATCACCGTACCGAGGTGCTGGGTCTCGAGCTGGCCTGTGCGGACTATCTGGCCGAGGTGCCCTGGATCCTGGTCGAGCGTGGCGGCGACATCTGCCACGAGCTCGAAGAGGTGGGCCGGGAGTACGAGGCCGACGCGATCGTGGTGGGCTCCACGCACGGGATCGTCGGGCGGATCTTCGGCTCGGTCGCCGGACGGCTCGCCAAGCGGGCGAAGCGGCCCGTGATCGTCATCCCGTGACGTGCGTGGAAGCCTGACTCACCGTCATCCACCTTGTCGCGCCGTGTGACTTGAGAATCGTTCCGTTCAGGCTTGCCAGGACCAATGGCCTGGGGCGGGCAACTTCTCACCGTCCACGGTCAGAAGTTGCCCGCCCCGTTCCCCCAGGGCTCACTCGCCCGGAACCGTCACCGCATCGCGGTTATTCGTTGAACCACTCGGACTTCACGTCGTAGCCGTCGCCGTCCCAAGAGAGCTGCATCTGGTACGAGCCGAACTGGCCGATGTCGTAGCCCTTCTTGTCACAGCCGGCGTCGCCGCCGTCGGTGATGTAGAGCTTCTCGTTGTAGTTGTTGTCGATCAGGCGGCCCGAGACGCCATAGCCGTCTGCCTTCGTGTCGCAGACCTTGAAGACGTCTCCGTCGTCGATGAAGGTCATCGTGCCCCGGCCGCCCGGAATCGAGATGGTCTTGTTGCTGTCGGCCTGAGCCGTCGACGTGGTGCCGACGAACACCGTGGCCACGGCCGCACCGGCCACAGCAATGCGAGCGAACGACTTGAACATTGCTTTCTCTTCTCCCCGTGGGACTGCGGAGCAGTCCGAGAGCCTCCGTCTGGTCGAGGCTGACCTTAAGCAGATGGTCATCAAGTCGTAAACGGGTTTGAGGTTACTCTGAGCCCCGGCTTCCTTCACCGAATGTGACCGGAGCGGGTGGTTCCAGGCTTCGGCAACACGGCAAAGGGGTACAGAAGCGGGCGGGGACGGATCTTGTGAGCGCACGCTCCGAATACGCCCACCGCCCGCTGGTGATCTACCTCACGCCTTGCCAGTTTGCCTGTGCGGCCCGGTAGTTGAACGCGTCGTGCTGGTTACTCCACCGTCACCGACTTCGCCAGGTTCCGCGGCTTGTCGATGTCCCGGCCCAGGGCCAGTGCCGTGTGGTAGGCGAGGAGCTGGAGCGGGATGCCCATCAGGATCGGGTCCAGCTCGTCCTCGTTCTTGGGTACGACGATGGTCTGGTCGGCCTTCTCCTGCTCCTGGTGGGCGACCGCGAGGATCTTGCCGCTGCGGGCCTTGATCTCCTCCAGGGCGGCGCGGTTCTTCTCCAGCAGGTCGTCGTCCGGGACGATCGCGACCGTCGGCAGCGCGGGCTCGATCAGCGCGAGCGGGCCGTGCTTGAGCTCGGAGGCGGGGTAGGCCTCGGCGTGGATGTAGGAGACCTCCTTGAGCTTCAGGGAGGCCTCGCGGGCCACCGGGTAGCCCCGCACGCGGCCGATGAAGAGCATCGAGCGGGCCTCGGCGTACTGCTCGGCCAGCTCCTTGACCTCGTCCTCCTGCTTGAGGATCTCGGAGATCTGCGCGGGCAGCCTGCGCAGGCCCTCGATGATCCGCTTGCCGTCGCGCACGGAGAGGTCGCGGGTGCGGCCCAGGTGCAGGGCGAGGAGGGCGAAGGCGACGGTGGTGTTGGTGAAGCACTTGGTGGACACCACGCACACCTCGGGTCCGGCGTGCACGTAGATGCCGCCGTCGGCCTCGCGGGCGATCGCCGAGCCGACCACGTTGACCACACCCAGCACCCGCGCGCCCTTGCGCTTCAGCTCCTGCACGGCGGCCAGCACGTCGTACGTCTCACCGGACTGCGAGACGGCGACGTACAGGGTGTCGGGGTCGACGACCGCGTTGCGGTAGCGGAATTCGGAAGCCGGCTCGGCGTCGGCGGGGATGCGGGCCAGCTCCTCGATCATCTGGGCGCCGATCATGCCCGCGTGGTAGGAGGTGCCGCAGCCGAGGATCTTCACGCGGCGGATCTGGCGCGCCTCGCGGGCGTCCAGGTTCAGGCCGCCGAGGTGCACGGTGGAGAAGCGGTCGTCGATGCGGCCGCGCAGCACGCGGTCCACGGCGTCGGCCTGCTCGTGGATCTCCTTGTGCATGTAGGTGTCGTGGCCGCCCATGTCGTACGACTCGGCCTCCCACTCCACGGTGGTCGGCTCGGCGGTCGTGCGGGTGCCCTCGGTGGTGTAGGTGCGGAAGTCGTCGGCCTTCAGGGTGGCCATCTCGCCGTCGTCCAGCGTCACTATCTGCCGGGTGTGGGCGACCAGCGCGGCCACGTCGGATGCGACGAACATCTCCTTCTCGCCGATGCCGAGGACCACCGGGGAACCGTTTCGGGCCACCACGATGCGGTCCGAGAAGTCGGCGTGCATCACCGCGATGCCGTACGTGCCCTCGACGACCCGCAGGGTCTCGCGGACCTTGTCCTCCAGCTTCTCGGCCTGTGAGCGGGCGATGAGGTGGGTGAGGACCTCGGTGTCGGTCTCGGAGAGGAACTCGACGCCGTCCGCCTCCAGCTTGCGGCGCAGGTCGGAGGCGTTGTCGATGATGCCGTTGTGCACGACGGCGACCTTGTGGTCGCCCGACATGTGCGGGTGGGCGTTCACGTCGGAGGGGGCGCCGTGGGTGGCCCAGCGGGTGTGGGCGATGCCGGTGGTGCCCTTGAACCGCGCCGGGACCTTGGCCTCCAGGTCACGGACCCGGCCCTTGGCCTTGACCATCTTCAGGCCGGCGGTCTTCGGGGAGGTGACGACGATGCCCGCGGAGTCGTACCCGCGGTACTCCAGGCGCTGAAGGCCCTCCAGGAGGAGCGGGGCGACGTCACGCTTCCCGATGTATCCGACGATTCCGCACATATATAGGTATCCCCAAGCTTCCGTTCAGCCGTAGACGATGCGCCGCAGTTGCCTGAGCGTGAGCTCGGGCGGGGCCACCGCACGGTATTTCAGGTCCGCCCCGATCCGTTCGAAGATCGCCGCGTTCACCAGGCCCTGGGCCTGGAGCTCGCGGTGGCGGCGACGGACGTAGTCTTCGGTCGTCTCGTCGAAAAAGGCGAGCACGTCCTGGATCACCCGCAGTGCCTCGCCCCGGTTCAGGGTCGTGGACCGTGTCAGATGATCAACCAGTTCGTCGTGCACCCGGTAGATCCTGAGGTACCGGCGACGGTTTCGCAAGAATCCTGCCCGATTTCGGGCAACGGTCTGTTGAATCTCTTATGGTGCTCTGTTCGCAAGCTGTCCATCCTGTGTCTTGCGCCGCGTTGCCGGGAGCGACGAGTTTCAGACGCCATGGACATTCCTCGTATGGGAGTACCCGAGAAGCTGGCCGAGCGTATGAGCATGGCCGAGCAGCACGAATACCTGCGCGCCAGATTCTCGCGGCGCACCATGATCAGAGGCGGCGCCGTCACGCTGGGCGCCGTCGCGGGTGGCGCGTTCATACCGGGCGGAACCGCCCAGGCCGCCGCCCCGACCCGGTCGACCGCCCCGAGCATCGAGAAGGTCGACGGCTCCCTCGTCGCCCCCTTCGGCCGGCACCTCGCCTACGGCAACGACCCCCGTACCGAGATCACCGTCTCCTGGCAGGTCCCGGTAGCGGTGAACAAGCCGTTCATCCGTATCGGCGCCCACCCCTGGGACCTCTCGCGCAAGATCGAGGCGGAGGTCCGCTCCCTCTACACCCCGGCCGGTGTCGGCGCCAGCGGCGACCACACCCAGTACTACCTGCACGCCAAGCTCACCCACCTGCGCCCCGGCAAGACCTACTACTACGGCGTCGGCCACCAGGGCTTCGACCCGGCCGAGCCGCACCTGCTGGGCGCCCTGGGCACCTTCACCACCGCGCCCGCCCACAAGGCGCCGTTCACCTTCACGGCCTTCGGCGACCAGGGCGTCAGCTACCACGGTCTGGCCAACGACAGCCTGATCCTCGGCCAGGACCCGGTCTTCCACCTGCACGCCGGTGACATCGCCTACGCCGACCCGTCCGGCGCGGGCAAGACCGCCGACACCGGCTTCGACTCGCGCGTGTGGGACCAGTTCCTCGCCCAGACCGAGTCGGTCGCCAAGTCCGTGCCGTGGATGGTGTCGTACGGCAACCACGACATGGAGGCCTGGTACTCGCCCAACGGCTACGGCGGCGAGGAAGCCCGCTTCACCCTGCCGGACAACGGGCCGGACAAGAAGAACCTGCCGGGCGTCTACTCCTTCGTCTACGGCAACACGGCGATCATCTCGCTGGACCCGAACGACGTCTCCTTCGAGATCCCGGCGAACCTGGGCATCTCGGGTGGAACCCAGACCAAGTGGTTCGAGGGCCAGCTGAAGAAGTTCCGGGCCTCGAAGGACATCGACTTCATCGTCGTGTTCTTCCACCACTGCGCGTACTGCACGTCCACGGCGCACGCCTCGGAGGGGGGCGTGCGGCAGGAGTGGGTGCCGCTGTTCGAGAAGTACACGGTCGACCTCGTCATCAACGGCCACAACCACCAGTACGAGCGCACCGACGTCATCAAGGGCAACGAGGTCGCCAAGAAGCTGCCGATCGGCGGCACGGCGTACCCCGAGTCCGAGGGCGTGGTGTACGTCACGGCCGGTGCGGCGGGCCGCAGCCTGTACGCCTTCACCGCTCCGGACTCCTACGAGGGCCATGAGCACGAGGTCGACTCGGTGGCCTCGTTCATCAACCTCAAGGACGGCAAGCAGAACGAGACGGTCGCCTGGTCCCGGGTGCGCTACCTCAACTACTCGTTCCTGCGGGTGGACGTCGAGCCCGCGGCGCCGGGCCGCTACGCCAAGCTGAACGTCTCGGGCATCGCCGAGACCGGTGACCGCATCGACCACTTCACGGTGGCCCGCAAGGCGAAGTAACCGTCGACGGTTCCGCAGGCGGTCCTCACATGCGCTTGAGGACCGCCTGTTTGGCCATCGTGAACTCCTCGTCGGTCAGGACCCCCTCGCGGCGCAGCTCGCCCAGTTCCCGCAGCCGCCGCAGCAGGGCGTCGTGGTCGTCCTCGACGGGGGAGGACGTGAGCTGCTCCGGGAACCGCGGCACGTCCGGTCGTACGACCGTCCCGTCGGCCGCCGACGGATGCGGCAGCCGCGCCTGCACCGCCGCCGCGACCAGCGCCATCAGCGGGTCCTTCTTGAAGCCCCACAGCTCCACCGCGTTCGAGTCGTACTTCGGCGGCGCCTTGGTGGCCACGCCCCGCACGGTGAACCGCAGATGGCCGTTCTCCAGCGCGGCCGCCGGATGCCACTCCACCGCGGTGATCTCGGCGACGGGGATGGTGCGGGCGCCGGCCGCGGCCTTGGCGTCCTCCGTCTTCCAGTTCCACTCCAGGCGTACCTGCTCGCCGTCGAAGCTCACCGTGCCGTCCCCGGCGGACACCGACAGCGGGACGGACGGGCCGGGCAGCAGGTACGCGGTCACCGGATCGGACGGAACCTCGTCCAGCAGCAGGGCGTTGCGCACCTCGTCCACGAAGTACTCGGCGACGCCGTACCGGTCCGACTCCACGGTCAGCTGGTAGGGGTCGTGGGGCTCGGCGAGCCGTCCCCCGGTCGCGTGCAGCAGCGGATCGGCACCGTCCCGCAGCCGCAGCCTCAACCTCCCCGACTTCTTGCCGTGCTCGAAGGAGACGCCCGCCAACGCGCCCAGCGGGACGAGCAGTTCCCCCAGCGTCCTGCGCAACAGGCCGACGCTCTTGTCCCGTCCGGGGGTCAGACGCAGCGCGTCGCCGTCGAAAACCCAAGTGCCGCCCTTCTGGATGATCTCCGCCATGAGGGGATTGTTTCACCGGATCTGCGGGAGAGTGGTCTCGACCACTCGTGCAGTGAAGGGAGCGCGCTTGTGAGACGGCACCACAGAACGACTCCCCGCATGACCCGACTGCTGGGCTCGCTGCTGCTGTTGGCGGCGGGCGCGTTCACGGTCGGCGCCGCACCTCCGGCCCCCGGGGCCGCCGGGCAGCGGACCGCCACCCCGCTAGACCGGGTCGTCCCCGCCCCCGCCTCCGTCCAACCGGGCGGAGTGCCCTACCGCATCACGCGGGACACCCGCATACGCGTCGACGACAACCGCGAGGTCCGCCACGTCGGCGCCTACCTCGCGGGCATCCTGCGCCCCTCGACGGGCTACCGCCTGCCCCTCACCGCGCACGGCCGAGGCGGCATCCGACTGCACCTCGCCAAGGGCCCGTTCGGCGCCGAGGGCTACCGCCTGCACAGCGGAGCCGACGGCGTCACCCTCACCGCCCGCACGCCCGCCGGGCTCTTCCACGGCGTCCAGACCCTCCGCCAGCTCCTGCCGGCCGCCGTCGAGAAGAACTCCTTACAGCCCGGCCCCTGGCAGATCGCGGGCGGCACCGTCCAGGACGCGCCCCGCTACCCCTACCGCGGGGCGATGCTCGACGTCTCCCGGCACTTCTTCACCGTGGACCAGGTCGAGCGCTACATGGACGAGCTGGCCCTCTACAAGATCAACGAACTGCATCTGCACCTCAGCGACGACCAGGGCTGGCGCATCGCCATCGACTCCTGGCCCCGCCTCGCGGCCTACGGCGGCTCCACCCAGGTCGGCGGCGGCCCGGGCGGCCACTACACCAAGGCCGACTACCGGGAGATCGTCCGCTACGCCGCCTCCCGCTACCTCGAGGTCGTCCCCGAGATCGACATGCCCGGCCACACCAACGCGGCCCTAGCCTCCTACGCCGGGCTGAACTGCGACGGCACCGCGCCCCCGCTGTACACCGGCACCGAGGTCGGCTTCAGCTCGCTGTGCGCGACCGAGCCGGTCACGTACGACTTCGCGGACGACGTCATCCGGGAGCTCGCCGCGCTCACCCCCGGCCGCTATCTGCACATCGGCGGCGACGAGGCGCACTCCACCAGCCACGCCGACTACGTGACCTTCATGGACCGGGTGCAGCCGATCGTCGCCAGGTACGGCAAGAAGGTCATCGGCTGGCACCAGCTGACCGGCGCGGCACCCGCCAAGGGCGCCGTGGCGCAGTACTGGGGTCTGGACGACACCGACCCCGCGGAGAAGGCACAGGTCGTCAAGGCCGCCCAGCACGGGACCGGGCTGATCCTGTCCCCGGCCGACCGGCTCTACCTCGACATGAAGTACACCGAGGACACCCCGCTCGGACAGGACTGGGCGGGCCTGGTCGAGGTGCGGCGGGCCTACGACTGGGACCCGGGCGCCTACCTCCCGGGAGTCCCGGCCCCGGCGATCAGGGGCGTCGAGGCACCCCTGTGGACCGAGACCATCCGGACCTCGGCCGACATCGACCACATGGCCTTCCCCCGGCTGCCCGGCGCGGCCGAGCTGGGCTGGTCCCCGGCGGCCACGCACGACTGGAACGCCTACCGGACGCGGCTCGCGGCCCAGGCCCCGCGCTGGGACGCCCTCGGCATCGGGTACTACAAGTCACCCCAGGTGCCCTGGCCGACGAGGTGAAGGAAGGTTGACGGGCACCCCGGTGGACCGTACACCGGGGTGCCCGCCCGTCTCCGGGTCAGAACCCCGCTATCGGGTTCTCCAGGCTGCCGACGAGCTGTAGCGCGCCCGACGGGTCCGCCAGGTCCACCATCTGCCTGTTGTCACGCAACTGGAGGCGGTTGAGGCAGGACAGGGCGAACTCGGGGGCGAACATGTCGTACTGGCGGAATTTGTCGGCGAGTTCGGGTGTCGCCTCCTGGTACTCGCGTGTGACCTCGGCGACCGTACGCCAGAAGTCGTCCTCCTCCAGGATTCCCTCGGTGGCCAGGATGGCGGCGAGGAAGCGGAAGAAGCAGTCGAAGACGTCCGTGAAGATCGACAGGAGCCTCTTGTCCTCGGGGACCTCGACGCGGATCCGCCGCACCTCGGGCGGCACCACCGCGTCGGGGTCCATGACCGCGATCTCCTCGGCGATGTCCTTGTAGACCGCCCGCCGCACGACCCCGTCCTTGAGAACGAGGATCACGTTCTCGCCGTGTGGCATGAACACCAGGTCGTAGGCGTAGAAGCTGTGCAGCAGCGGGGTGTAGTAGGCCCGCAGGTACCTCCGCAGCCACTCCACCGGGGGCAGCCCGGACCGCTCGACCAGCGCGCCCGCGAAGGACACGCCCTCGTGGTCCACGTGCAGCAGCGAGGCCATGGTGGCCAGGGACTCGCCCTCCGCGAGGGACGGCACGGGGCTCTCCCGCCACAGCGCGGCCAGCATCTTGCGGTACGGCGAGTACCGGTCGGTCGCCTTCTCGTACTCGAGGTGCCGGTAGCCGACGGCCGCCCGCTCCCGGATGATCGACAGGCCGGTCGACTTCAGCACGGGGTCGTTGTCGACGATCTGGGCGAGCCAGTCGTTGATGGCCGGGGTCGCCTCCATGTAGGCGGCCGAGAGCCCGCGCATGAAGCCCATGTTGAGGACGGACAGAGCCGTCTTCACGTAGTGCTTCTCGGGGTGCGAGGCGTTGAAGAAGGTCCGGATGGACTGCTGGGCCAGGTACTCGTCGTCGCCCTCGCCCAGGCACACCAGGTGCCGGCTGGCGACCTCGGCGGCGAAGGTGACGGTCAGCTTGTTCCACCACTGCCAGGGGTGGACGGGGATGAGCAGATAGTCGGCGGGGTCGAGGCCCTGGCCGGTGAGCGTGGTGCGGAACCGTTCCAGCGTGGCCTCGCCCAGCTCGTCCCGCAGGAACGCCTCGTACTCGATGCCGGCCCCGGCCGTGAACGCCGCCCGTGACCGGTGCGCCGCCAGCCACACCAGCCGGACGGGGCTCGCCGTCTCGGGGGCGTACGACAGGTACTCGTGGACGCCGAAGCCCAGCCGTCCGTTGTTGGCGACGAAGCAGGGGTGGCCCTCGGTCATGCCGGTCTCGATGGCCTGGAAGCCGCTCCCGGCCAGCTCGGCGGCCGGGATCGGCGGCTTGGCGAGCTTGTAGCAGGTGCCGGACAGGGTGGAGGAGATCTCCTCCAGGTAGACCGGCAGGATGTCGTCGCTCAGGCCCAGTGACTGCTTCAGCTCGATGAAGAACTCGAGTGCGGCGAGGGGGAGTTCGGCGCCGTCCCGGTGGCGGGTGATGGAGCCGGCGTCCACCTGCCAGTGGTCGAGGGCACGGCGGACGGCGGTGAAGCGGTAGCGGGTCAGGCCGTCGTCGCTGCGGACGACGTACGAGTCCCCGTCCGCCTCGGGCGTGATCAGCCGCTCGTGCGCGAACTCGGCGAGCGCCTTGCGAATGAGGAGGCGGTTGGCCTCCTCCCAGCGCTCGGGGGAGAGGTGGGCCACTGCGTCGGCGAGGCTCATACGGCCACCCCCGTCGCGGCGACGAACCGCTCGCGGGTGCAGAAGCTCAACAGGGCCGTCTTCTCCGGCTTCTGGATCTCGAGCTCGGGCACGAACCCGACGGCCTCGTTGAGGGCGTGCACGGCCTTGTTGGACACGTCCGGTTCGACGACTACCCGTTCGACGGCCGGATCCTCGAAGAGGTGCGCCATCACGGCGGTGATGACGGCCCGCGTGAAGCCGTGTACGGGGGTGTCGGTCGCGGGGGTGAGGAAGTGCATGCCGACATCGCCCGGCCGCGGCTCGTACAGGCCGACCAGCTCACGGTGGGCGGGGTCGTACTTCTCCATCAGGAACGCCGGCACGCCGTCCTCGTCGAGTCCCAACAGGGCGTGGTGGTGCTCGTCGGCGGCGATTGCCATGTAGGCGCGCTCGACGTCCTCCAGCCTCGCGTCCTGCATCATCCAGAACGCGGCCTTCGGGTGGGTGACCCACCGGTGCAGCAACGCGGCGTCCCGCAGCGGGTCGAGGGGGCGGAAGGTGAAGGTCATACTGCGAACTCCTGAAAAGCGATCGTCTTCTCGACCTGGTAGTACTCCGTGCCGAGCAGCTCACGGATGATGCAGCTGTTGCGGTACGCGCCCATGCCCAGGTCGGGGCTGGTGATGCTGTGGGTGTGGACGCCGGCGTTCTGAAGGAAGACGCCTTTGCCCGTCACGTCGATCGCGTAGTTCCTGGCGACGTCGAAGTTGCCGTGGGAGTCGTGGACCAGGCGGTGCTTGATGGGGCTGAGGAATTCCGGCTCGGCGTACTTGTAGCCGGTGGCCAGGATCAGGCCCTGGGACTCGATCTCGAAGTCCTTGTCCTGCTCCTCCTGGCGGAACGACAGGGTGTAGGTGTCGTTTTCGTACGTCGCGCCGTTCAGCGACGAGTTGGTCAGCAGCCGGGTGGGAACCGGACCGCCGAGGTTCTTCTGGTAGAGCAGGTCGAAGATCTCGTTGATCAGATCGCCGTCGATACCCTTGAACAGGCCCTTCTGCTCGGCCGCGAGCCGGTAGCGGGTGGCCTCCGGCAGCTCGCGGTAGTAGTCGATGTACTCCGGCGAGGTCATCTCCAGCGTGAGCTTGGTGTACTCCAGCGGGAAGAAGCGCGGGGAGCGGGTGACCCAGTTCAACCGGTAGCCGTGGACGTCGATCTCGCCGAGGAGGTCGTAGTAGATCTCGGCGGCGGACTGCCCGGAACCGACGAGGGTGATCGAATCCTTCTTCACCAGCTCCGGGCGGTGCTGCACATAGCGGGAGTTGTGGATGAAGTCGCCCCCCAGCCCCTGGCAGGCCTCAGGAATGTACGGCGGGGTGCCGGTGCCGAGGACCAGGTGGCGGGCGCGGTACACCTCGCCGGCCTCGGTGCGGACGACGTAGTGCTCGTCCTCGTACACCACCTCGGTGACCGTCGTGCCGAACCGGACGCTGCTCAGTCTGCCCGCGGCCCAGCGGCAGTAGTCGTCGTACTCGACCCGCAGCGGGTAGAAGTTCTCGCGGATGTAGAACGAGTAGAGTCTGCCCTTCTCCTTCAGGTAGTTGAGGAAGGAGTACGGGGAAGTGGGGTCGGCCAGGGTGACCAGGTCCGACATGAACGGGGTCTGGAGGTGGGCGCCGTCCAGGAACATGCCCGCGTGCCACTCGAAGTCGGGCTTCGACTCGAGGAAGACCCCGCTCAGTTCGTCGATCGGTTCGGTGAGGCAGGCGAGCCCGAGGTTGAAGGGGCCGAGCCCGATTCCCACGAAGTCGTAAGGGGCGGTCGGGGCTTCAGGACGCGCGGTCAAGGGACTCTCCCAGGTACTGCTCGGCGTGGCCGGCGATCAGGTCGAGGACGGCGGCGATGTCGGCCGCGGCCGTCTCGGGGTTGAGCAACGTGAACTTCAGGTAGTGGCGGCCGCCGACCTTGGTGCCCGCGACCACGGCGTCGCCGGAGGCGAACAGGGCCTTGCGGGCATACAGGTTGGCGCGGTCGATCTCGGCCGGGTCGGTGACGGCTGCCGGGATGTAACGGAAGACGAGAGTGGAGAGGGACGGCTGGACGACGACGTCGTAGCGCGGGTCGGCCGCGAGGAGCTCCCAGCCCTCGGCCGCCAACTCGCAGACTTCGTCGAAGAGTTCGCCGATGCCGTCGGCGCCCATGGTGCGCAGGGTCATCCACAGCTTGAGGGCGTCGAAGCGCCGGGTGGTCTGGAGGGACTTGTCGACCTGGTTGGGGATGCGTTCCTGGACCATGCGGCGCGGGTTGAGGTACTCCGCGTGGTAGGTGGCGTGGCGCAGGGTGGCGGCGTCCCGGACCAGCACGGCGGACGAACTCACGGGCTGGAAGAAGGACTTGTGGTAGTCGACGGTGACCGAGTCGGCGCGCTCGATGCCGTCGATGCGGTCCCGGTACTTCAGGGAGGCGAGCAGTCCGCAGCCGTAGGCCGCGTCGACGTGCATCCAGGTATCGAACTGCTCGCACAGCTCGGCGATCTCCGGCAGCGGGTCGATGGAGCCGAAGTCGGTGGTGCCGGCGGTGGCGACGACGGCCATCGGGATGAGGCCGTCCTTCCTGCACCGCTCCAGCTCGCGGGCGAGGGCGACGGTCTGCATCCGCTTGTCGTGGTCGACGGGGATCGCGACCACGGCGTCCTGGCCGAGGCCGAGCAGTTTCGCCGACTTCTTCACGCTGAAATGGCTGACCTCGGACGCGAAGATGCGTAGTTCGGCCAGGGAATCGGCCTTGGCCTCCTCCCTCGCCAGCAGCAGCGCCTGGAGGTTGGACTGGGTGCCGCCGGAGGTGAACACGCCGTCGGCGGACGGGCCGAGGCCGATGCGGGCGGTCGTCCAGTCGATGAGCCGGCGCTCGATCAGGGTGCCGCCGGCCGACTGGTCCCAGGTGTCCAGGGAGGAGTTGACGGCGGAGAGCACGGCCTCGCCGAGCACCGCCGGGATGACCACCGGGCAGTTGAGGTGGGCTAGGTAGCGGGGGTGGTGGAAGTAGACCGCGTCCCGGAGGTAGACCTCCTCCAGTTCGTCGAGCACCGCGGTGGTGTCGTGCAGCGGCTGGTCGAGGTCGATCTCGTCGATGCGGGGGGCGAGGGCGTCGACCGTGACGCCGGTGAACGGACGTTCGGTGGTGGCGAGTTTGGCCGCCACCCGCTCGACTCCTTCGGTCACGGAGCGGCGGTAGTGCTCCGCGGTGAGGTCATTGAGCAGGTGCGAGCGCATGTGGGGGTCCTCCGAGGGGACGATCCGTGCGGGGTTTAACTTAGGTTAGCCTAACCTAAGTTTCATGTCCCGAAACCTGCCCCTCCCGTGTCCGCCGTCACTCCGAACTGCGGTGACTGTGAACGGAGTTACTCCGACACCCGCAGCTGTTCCTCGGTCATCCCCCGCCGCCAGTAGCCGACGAAGGTGACGCACCGGCGGTCGATGCCGCGCTCGCCGACGAAGTGCCGGCGCAGCGCCTTCACGCACCCGGACTCGCCCGCGATCCAGGCGTAGGGGCGTTCGGCGGGCGGGAGTCGGGCATCACGCAGCGCATCGAGGGCCAGGGGGGTTCCCGTGGCGCTGCCCGGGTCGCGAACGAGCCAGGTCACCTCGGCGTCCGCGTCGGTCACGACGTCCTGGATGTCACCGGCGTGGTTCACCTCCAGCCAGGCGCGCACGCGGGTGCCGGCCGGCAGGGACTCCAGGGTGGCGCAGGCGGCGGGTACGGCGCTCTCGTCGCCCCAGATGACGACGAGATCGGTCCCCTCGGGCGGGCGGAAGCGGATCGCGCGGTTGTCGGCGATCGCCGGGCCGAGGAGGAGGACGCGGTCACCCGGGGTGGCGTCCGCGGCCCAGCGGGAGGCGGGGCCCGACGGGCTGTGCAGGGCGAAGTCGATGTCGATCTCGTCGGGATCGCGGCGCAGCGCCCGAAGCGTGTACGAGCGCATCACCGCCCGTACGTCGTCCGGGAGGTCACGCCATCCCTGCCACCAGCTGTCGCCCAGCTCGACGGGCACGGCGGGCTCGGGCTGACCCGGGTGCGGCAGGAACAGGGACAGTGACTGGTCCCGCCCGTGGGAGTGGAAGGCGTGCAGGTCGGGCCCGCCGAAGGTGACACGGACCAGAGACGGGCCGAGCCGCCTCGTCCGTACGACCTGAAGCGAGAAGAAACGGAACGGGGCGGCTACGGCCGTCGTCATGGGGGCTCCTGACGGTCAGGAAGGTGTGGGGGTCAGCTGACCTTCTTGGCGGTTTCGACGGCCTTCGCGAGGTCCTCGAGGAGCGGCGCGCATTTGTCGTACGACAGGATCGGCTCGGGGTTGCGGGCGATGACCTGCCCGGCCTTGACCGCCGGCAGCTTCTTCCATGTCCCCTCGGTGATGTCGGCGGGCTGGATCGCCGAGGAGCGGTTGTCCATCATGATGATGTCCGCGTCGTACTTGTCGACGTTCTCCCAGCTCAGCGACTCGTACCAGCCGCCACCCTTGGCCTTGGCCTTTTCCGGGGGCTCGACGAAGTTCACGCCGAGGGCCTTGAAGTACTCCAGGTCGACGGAGAGGTTGGAGCCGGAGACGTAGAACAGGTCCTGGCTGGCGGAACCGGCCAGCACCTTGATGCCGGGCTTGGCCTTGGTGGCCGCGCGCAGCCGGGCGGCGGCGTCCTCGAAGCGCTTCTTGGCCTCGGTGACCTTGGCGGCGGAGGTGTCCGCGCCGAGGGACTCGGCGAGGGCCAGCATGCGCTGGAGCGGCTCGGTCAGCTGGCGGTCGTAGACGGAGATGCCGACGCTCGGGGCGCCGGCGGCCAGGATCTTCTTCTTCGACTCGTCGGGGACGTACCAGAGGGTGCCCACGTTGTCGAACATGGTGGAGACGAGGAGGTCGGGGGCGAGGGCCGCGTACTTCTCGATGTTGAACTGGCCCCACTCGTTGCCGAGCACCGTCACCTTGCTGACGTCCATGTCCCCGGCCTGCACATCGGCCTTGCCGTCCTTGGTCTTCGTCGGGCCGAAGACGCCCTTGGCCTGGATGCCGTAGTCGTACAGCGCGGCGGCCACACCGACGAACGCGACGATGTTCGACGGGACCTTGTCGGCCTTCGCGGTGGTACCGCGGTCGTCCTTGAAGGACCAGGGGCCGGACTTGCCCGCCGTCGTGTTGCCGTCCGAGCCGCCGCTTTTCCCGTCGTCGTTCCCGCAGGCCGCGAGCGCGGCCCCCAGAGCGATGGCGCCGCCCGCGGCGAGGACGCCGCGACGAGTGAGATGGGTGGCACGGGCGTTGGACATGGGTATGACTGCTTTCGAACGGGGCGAGGTGCCCGCCGGACAAGTTCCAAGGAAGGTTAGCCTAACCTCAGCTGATGTCCAGAGGATGGGGCACCCCGCGCCCGAACCTGTGGCCGGCCTTCAGGGCCGGACGGGCAAGGCTCAGCCCACCAGCCCCAACTCCCTTGCGATCAGCATCCGCTGGACCTCGCTCGTGCCCTCGCCGATCTCGAGGATCTTGGAGTCGCGCCACATGCGGGCGACCGGGTACTCGTTCATGAAGCCGTAGCCGCCGTGGATCTGCGTGGCCTCACGGGCGTTGTCCACGGCGATCGTGGACGAGTACAGCTTGGCCAGCGCCGCCTCCTTCTTGAACGGCTCGCCCGCGACCAGCCGGCTCGCCGCGTCGCGCCAGGCCAGGCGGGCGGTGTGGGCCTTCATCTCCATGTCGGCGACCTTGAACTGGATGGCCTGGTTGGCGCCGATCGGACGGCCGAACGCGTGTCGCTCCTTCGCGTACTTCACCGACTCGTCCACGCAGCCCTGGGCCAGACCGGTCGCGAGCGCCGCGATGGCGATACGGCCCTCGTCGAGGATCCGCAGGAACTGGGCGTAGCCGCGGCCCTCCTCGCCCAGGAGGTTGGCGGCGGGCACGCGGACGTCGGTGAAGGACAGTTCGCGGGTGTCGGAGGCGTTCCAGCCGACCTTCGAGTAGGGGGCGGCCACCGTGAAGCCCGGGGTGCCGGACGGGACGATGATCGAGGAGATCCGCGGCTTGCCGTCCGGCTTGCGGCCCGTCACCGCCGTGACCGTGACCAGCCCCGTGATGTCCGTGCCCGAGTTGGTGATGAAGCACTTGCTGCCGTTGATCACCCACTCGTCCGTACCCGGGTCCAGGCGGGCCGTGGTGCGGGTGGCGCCCGCGTCGCTGCCGCCGTCGGGTTCCGTGAGCCCGAACGCGCCCAGGATCTCGCCCGCGCACAGCCGGGGCAGCCACTCGCGCTTCTGCTCCTCGGTGCCGAACAGGTGGACCGGCATCGCGCCCAGGGAGACCCCGGCCTCAAGGGTGATGGCCACCGACGAGTCCACCCGGGCCAGTTCCTCCAGCGCGATACCGAGGGCCAGGTAGTCGCCGCCCATGCCGCCGTACTCCTCCGGGAACGGCAGCCCGAACAGGCCCATGCGGCCCATCTCGCGGACGATCTCGTACGGGAACTCGTGCCGCTCGTAGAAGTCACCGATCTTCGGCGCCACGACGTCGTGCGCGAACTCCTCCACGGTGCGGCGGAGTTCCTCCAGCTCGGGGGAGAGGCGGTGGTCCATGGTGATCACTGGTCCTTGTGGGAGAGGGCGCGGACTGTGCGGGACGGGCTGGGTCGGCCCAGCTGTTCGGCCATCCACACGCTGGTGGCGGTGAGACGGCCGAGGTCGACCCCGGTGTCGATGCCGAGGCCGTGGAGCATCCACACGAGGTCTTCGGTGGCGAGGTTCCCGGTGGCGGACTTGGCGTAGGGACAGCCGCCGAGGCCTCCGGCGGAGGCGTCGACCGTCGTCACGCCGTGTTCCAGGGCGGCGTACGTGTTGGCGAGTGCCTGGCCGTAGGTGTCGTGGAAGTGCACGCCGATGACGTTCGTCGGCACGCCCGCCTCGTTGAGGGCGGCGAGGAGCGCGCGGACATGGCCCGGCGTGGCGACCCCGATGGTGTCGCCGAGGCTCAGCTCGTCGCAGCCCATGTCCATCAGCGCCCGGCAGACGCGGACGACCTGGTGGAGCGGCACGGCGCCCTCCCAGGGGTCGCCGAAGCACATCGACACGTACCCCCGCACATGCGCGCTCTCGTTCTTCGCGCGCCGCACCACCGGCTCGAACACGGCGAGGGACTCGTCGAGGGTGCGGTTGAGGTTGGCCTTCGCGAAGGACTCCGTGGCGCTGGCGAAGACGGCGATACGGCGGGCGCCGAGCGCGAGCGCCCGGTCCAGGCCGCGCTGGTTGGGCACCAGGACGGGCAGGGCCGCGTCCAGGTCGCCGACGAGCGGGAACAGCTCCTCGGCGTCGGCTAGTTGGGGCACCCACTTGGGGTGCACAAAACTCGTCGCCTCGATCGTCGTCAGCCCCGCGTCGGCCAGCCGGCGGATGAACTCCGCCTTCACCACCGTGGGTACGGCCGTCTTCTCGTTCTGGAGCCCGTCGCGCGCGCCGACCTCGTGGATCCGCACCCGCGCGGGCAGGTCCTGGGCCGGTACGGCCATGGGCAGTCCGTCGACGCTCATCCGTCCGCCTCCTCCTTGGGTGCGATGACGGCCAGCACCTGGTCCATGGCGACCGTCGTGCCCGGCCGCACGTCCAGTTCGGCGACCGTGCCGGCGTGCGGGGCGGAGATGACGTGCTCCATCTTCATCGCCTCGACCACCAGCAGGCTCTGGCCCGCGGCCACCTCGTCGCCGACGGCCACCTTCACCACCGTCACCGTGCCCGGCATGGGCGCGGTGAGCGAGTCGGCGCCCGCGTGCGCGGACCGGGACAGGGACGCGGCCACCGGGTCGTGGTCGCGCACGTGCCAGGCGTCGCCGTCGCGGCCGAGCCAGTCGGCGGCGCGGTGGAAGGTGTGGCGGACGCCGTCGAGGGTGACCGCGACACGGTCGTCGGCGACGGTGTGGGTACCCCGGGGGACGTACGTCACCGGGTCGGTCACCCGGAGGGGGAAGGCGGGCCGCTTCGGCGTACCGCCGAGACGCCAGCCGCTCGGCACCGAGAAGGGATCGGTCCAGCCGTCCCCACGAGGCTTCAGCGCCTCCAGCCGCACGGCCGCCGCCGCCTCGTACACCTCCTCCGGTACGTGTGTGGGGACCAGTTCGTCCACCACCCGCTCCACCAGCCCGGTGTCCAGCTCGCCCGCCACCACGGCCGGATGTGCCAGCAGCCGCCGCAGGAACCCCGCGTTGGTCTGCACGCCCAGCGTGACCGTCTCCGCCAGAGCGGCCCGGAGCTTCCTGAGCGCGGTCGCGCGATCCGGCCCGTACGCGATCACCTTGGACAGCATCGGGTCGTACAGGCTGCCGACCTCCGTGCCCTCGCTGAGCCCTGAGTCGGTACGGATGCCGTCGCCCTGGGGCTCGTTCAGCAGGAGCACCGTGCCGCCGGTCGGCAGGAAGCCGCGCGCGCCCTCTTTGACCGACACGGTTTCGGCGCAGATCCGGGCCTCGACCGCGTGCCCGGTGAGCCGTACGTCCTGCTGCCCGAAGGACAGGGCTTCCCCGGCCGCCACCCGCAGCTGCCACTCCACCAGGTCGAGCCCGCCCCCGGCGCCGGCCGGACCAATGGACACAGTGAGTTCGGTGACCGGGTGCTCCACCTGGAGGCGGGTGTTCATCTCCATGAAGTAGTACGCGGAGGGGTCGCCGCCGGGGACGATGAACTCCACCGTCCCCGCGCCCCGGTACCCGCACGAGCGCGCCGCCTGCACGGCAGCCTCGCCCATCGCGGCCCGGGTCGCCTCGTCGAGGAGCACACTGGGCGCCTCCTCGATGATCTTCTGGTGGCGGCGCTGGAGCGAGCACTCGCGCTCGCCCAGGTGGACGACGTTCCCGTGCCCGTCGGCCAGGACCTGGATCTCGATGTGCCGGGGCCGGTCCACCCACCGCTCGACGAGCAGCGTGTCGTCGCCGAAGGAGGCGCGGGCCTCGCGGCGGGCCGCGGCGATCTCCTCGTCCAGCACGGCCAGGTCCCGCACCAGACGCATGCCCTTGCCGCCCCCGCCGGCCGACGGTTTGAGCAGTACGGGCGCGCCCAACGCGCGTGCCGCCTCGGACAGTTCGGGATCGCGCCCGCCGGGTACGACCGGCACCCCGGCGGCCTGAACCGTCTCCTTGGCCCGGATCTTGTCGCCCATGAGCGCGATCGCGTCCGCCGGCGGGCCGATGAAGACCAGCCCCGCCTCCTCGCACGTGCGCGCGAAGCCGGCGTTCTCGGCGAGGAAGCCGTACCCGGGGTGGACGGCCTGCGCGCCCGTCCGCGTGGCGGCCTCCAGGAGCCGCTCCACCGACAGATAGCTCTCCGCCGCCGGCGCCGGACCGATCCGTACCGCCGTGTCCGCCTCCCGGACGTGGCGGGCGTCGGCGTCGGCGTCGGAGAAGACGGCGACGGAGCGCACGCCCATCGACCGCAGCGTACGGATGACGCGTACGGCGATCTCGCCCCGGTTGGCCACCAGCACTGTGTCGAACATGGTTGCGAAATCCCCCTCTACATCCGGAAGACGCCGAACTGGGGGTCACCCAGGGGCGCGTTGGCACAGGCGGTCAGGGCCAGGCCCAGCACCTGACGGGTCTCCAGCGGGTCGATGACCCCGTCGTCCCAGAGCCGCGCGGTGGCGTAGTAGGCGTTGCCCTGGCGCTCGTACTGCGCGCGGATGGGCGCCTTGAAGGAGTCCTCGTCCTCGGCCGGCCACTCCTCGCCCCGCGCCTGGAGCTGGTCCCGCTTCACGGTCGCGAGGACGGAGGCGGCCTGTTCGCCGCCCATCACGGAGATCTTGGCGTTGGGCCACATCCACAGGAAGCGGGGGGAGTAGGCCCGTCCGCACATGGAGTAGTTCCCCGCGCCGTACGACCCGCCGACCACGACCGTCAGCTTCGGCACGCGCGTGCAGGCGACCGCCGTCACCATCTTGGCGCCGTGCTTGGCGATGCCACCGGCCTCGTAGTCCCTGCCGACCATGAAGCCGGAGATGTTCTGGAGGAAGACCAGCGGGATCCCGCGCTGGTCGCACAACTCGATGAAGTGGGCGCCCTTCTGGGCGGACTCGGAGAACAGGATGCCGTTGTTGGCGACGATCCCGACCGGGTGGCCGTGGATCCGGGCGAAGCCGGTGACCAGGGTCTGCCCGAACTCCGCCTTGAACTCCGCGAAACGGGAGCCGTCGACCACGCGCGCGATGATCTCGCGTACGTCGTAGGGGGTGCGGGAGTCGACCGGGACGGCGCCGTAGAGCCCGTACTGGTCGACCTTCGGCTCCACCGCGGGCAGGGCCTCCCAAGGGAGGGGCCCGCGCGCGGGGAGGGTGGCGACGATGTTCCGCACGATCCGCAGGGCGTGCGCGTCGTCCTCGGCGAGGTGGTCGGTGACGCCGGAGACCCGGGAGTGCACCTCGCCGCCGCCGAGCTCCTCGGCGGTGACGACCTCGCCGGTGGCGGCCTTCACCAGCGGGGGGCCACCGAGGAAGATCGTGCCCTGGTTGCGCACGATCACGGCCTCGTCGCTCATGGCGGGCACGTAGGCCCCGCCAGCGGTGCAGGAGCCGAGCACGGCGGCGATCTGCGGGATGCCCGCGCCGGACATCCGGGCCTGGTTGTAGAAGATCCGCCCGAAGTGCTCGCGGTCCGGGAAGACCTCGTCCTGCATGGGCAGGAAGGCGCCGCCGGAGTCGACGAGGTAGACACAGGGCAGCCGGTTCTCGAGGGCGACCTCCTGCGCGCGCAGGTGCTTCTTCACCGTCATCGGGTAGTACGTCCCGCCCTTGACGGTGGCGTCGTTGGCGACGATCACGCACTCGCGCCCGCTGACCCGTCCGATCCCCGCGATGACCCCGGCGGCCGGAGCCTGGCCCTCGTACATCCCGTCGGCCGCGAGCGGGGCCAGCTCCAGGAAGGGCGAACCGGGGTCGAGCAGGGTGTCAACCCTGTCCCGGGGCAGCAGCTTGCCGCGCGCGGTGTGGCGGGCGCGGGCCTTCTCGCCGCCGCCGAGCGCCGCCGCGGCGAGCTTGCCGCGCAGTTCCCCGACCAGCTCGCGGTGCGCTTCCTCGTTGGCCCGCCAGGCCTCCGACGCGGGATCGGCCGCGCTCGTCAGCTCCGGTGCCTCGTGCATCCTGCGGTCCCCTCACCCAGTGATCGACTGTTAATGAGCGTTAACCATTTCCTCCAGGTTAACGACCGCTAACCTCGCTGTCTAGAATTGCTTCCATGGCCACGAGAACCGACGCCCCCACCCGACGCGAGCAGATCCTCAAGGAGGCCGCACGGCTCTTCGCCGAGCGTGGTTTCCACGGGGTCGGCGTCGACGAGATAGGCGCCGCGGTGGGCATCAGCGGGCCCGGCCTCTACCGTCACTTCGCGGGCAAGGACGCGATGCTCGCCGAGCTGCTGGTCGGCATCAGCGGTCAGCTGCTGACCGGGGCCAAGCGGCGCCTGGCGGAGGCCGACGGCACGGCTGCCCCGGAGGCGGTCCTGGACTCGCTCATCGAAGGGCACATCGACTTCGCGCTCGACGACCGTCCCCTCATCACCCTGCACGACCGCGAGCTGGACCGCCTCCGCGACAGCGACCGCAAGCTGGTCAGGCAGCTCCAGCGGCAGTACGTCGAGCTGTGGGTGGAGGTCGTCCGCGAGGTGTACCCGGACCTGACCGAACCGGCGGCCCGCTCGGCCGTGCACTCGGTCTTCGGCCTGCTGAACTCGACGCCGCACCTGGGCCGCGCCGGCTCCCTCCCGGGCCGGGGGGCCACCTCGGAGCTGCTGCACCGGATGGCGCGGGGCGCGTTCGCGGCGGCGTCGGGGGCCGGGATCGCTCCGGCGTGACGAGCGTTACCCCGGCCACTCTGGACCGCTCCCGTACTCGCCGGTACCTTTGATCTGAGCAAGCGCTTAGACATGCCGAAGTCCGTGGAGGTGGCGGAGTGCGCCGCACGTTGTTCAACGAGGATCACGAGGCGTTCCGGGAGACCATCCGCGCCTTCATCGAGGCCGAGGTCGTACCGGTGTACGACGAGTGGTTCGCCGCCGGCCAGGCGCCGCGCGACTTCTACTACAAGCTCGCCGAGCTGGGCGTCTTCGGCATCCGCGTCGACGAGGAGTACGGCGGCGCCGGCATCGACTCGTACAAGTTCGAGGCCGTCCTGTACGAGGAGACCGCCCGCGCGGGTGTCTCCTTCGGCGGCTCCGGCGTGCACGTGCTGCTCGGCCTGCCGTACATCAAGCTGCTCGCCGACGACGAGCAGAAGAAGCGCTTCCTGCCGAAGTTCGTCTCCGGTGAGGAGATGTGGGCGATCGCGATGACCGAGCCGGGTACCGGCTCCGACCTCGCGGGCATGAAGACCACCGCCAAGCTCTCCGAGGACGGCACCCACTACGTCCTCAACGGCGCCAAGACCTTCATCACCGGTGGCGTGCACGCCGACCGCATGATCGTCTGCGCCCGCACCGCCGCGCCCACCGCCGAGGACCGCCGCCACGGCATCTCCCTCTTCGTCGTGGACACCAAGGCCGAGGGCTACTCCGTCGGCCGCAAGCTCGACAAGCTCGGCCTGAAGACCTCCGACACCGCCGAGCTGGCCTTCGTCGACGTCAAGGTCCCCGTCGAGGACCTCCTCGGCGAGGAGAACAAGGGCTTCTACTACCTCGGCCACAACCTCGCCTCCGAGCGCTGGGGCATCGCCTACGGCGCCTACGCGCAGGCCAAGGCCGCCGTCCGGTTCGCCAAGGAGTATGTCCAGCAGCGCACCGTCTTCGGCCAGACCGTCGCGTCCTTCCAGAACACCAAGTTCGAGCTGGCCGCCTGCCAGGCCGAGGTGGACGCGGCCGAGGCCGTCGCCGACCGCGCGACCGAGGCCCTCGACGCCGGTGAGCTGACCCCCGCCGAGGCCGCCTCCGCCAAGCTCTTCTGCACCGAGGTCGCCCACCGCGTGATCGACCGCTGCCTCCAGCTGCACGGCGGCTACGGCTTCATGAACGAGTACCCGATCGCCCGCCTGTACGCGGACAACCGCGTCAACCGCATCTACGGCGGCACCAGCGAGATCATGAAGTCGATCATCGCGAAGGACATGGGCCTGTAAGCCGCCCGCAATCACCGGCGGATACAACCGACTCCATGAGCCAGGCACTCCAGGATCTCCTCGATCTGCTCGACCTCGAGCCGATCGAGGAGAACATCTTCCGCGGCCAGTCCCGGTCCGCCGTCGTCCCGCGGGTCTTCGGCGGGCAGGTCGCGGCCCAGGCGCTGGTCGCCGCCGGGCGTACGGTCCCCGCCGACCGGCACGCCCACTCGCTGCACGCCTACTTCCTCCGCCTCGGGGACCCCGGCGCGCCCATCGTCTACAACGTCGAACGCATCCGTGACGGCCGCTCCTTCACCACCCGCCGGGTGGTCGCGATCCAGCACGGCAGGCCGATCTTCACCCTGTCTGCGTCCTTCCAGACGCACGAGGACGGCCTCGACCACCAGACCCCCATGCCGCCCGCGCCAGACCCGGCCACCCTGCCCACCTCCCAGCAGCGCCTGCGCGGGTACGGTCACCTCGACCCGCAGATCGTGGAGCGCTTCATCGAGGCCCGCGAGGCGGTCGACCTGCGCTACGTGGACGAACCGCCGTACGGGAAGTTCGGCGAGCCGCGCGAGCCGCACTCCCAGGTGTGGTTCCGCGCCAACGGCAAGCTCGAGGGCGCCATCGACATACCCCTCCTGCACGTCGTCCTGGCCACCTACGTCTCCGACATGACCCTCCTCGACTCCGTGCTGCTCGCGCACGGCCGCGGCGGCTGGGCCATTGGTGACGTCGTCGGGGCCTCGCTGGACCACGCGATGTGGTTCCACCGGCCGTTCCGGGCCGACGAATGGCTGCTGTACGACCAGGAGTCGCCGTCGGCGTACGGCGGCCGCGGTCTCGGCCAGGCCCGCATCTACACCCAGGACGGGCGGCTGGCCATCTCGGTCATCCAGGAGGGCGTCGTCCGCGTCCCACGGTGACCGTGTGACGGGGGTGCCTCCCGAGATGACGTGTGACACATGCGGGATTAGGCTCTTGGAGTGAACGCCGCGATGCATGGCACGCCCGGCCGATCTGGTTCCGGTGGCGCGCCCTCCATGAAAGCGCGGTGACATCTGAGACCGCGCCGCATTCTCACCCGGCGGCAGCGGCCATCCCATCTCGTGAATCCACAGCGGAGCCGCGAGAGATGATGGAACGAAAGGTGCGTATCCCATGCGAGCACAACGCGCAAGGCGTCTCCTCGCGGCTTCCGCCGCCACCGTCCTGATGGCGGGCGGCGCCGCGCTCGGCGCGGCGGGCGCCGCTTCGGCCGACGACTGTGGTGGCAACCACGACAACGGCGGTTACAGCTGGTCGGACGACGACGACAACGGTAACTACGGCGACCATGGCGACAACGGCGACCATGGCGACAACGGTGACCACGACGACAATGGTGACCACGGCGGCGACCATGGCGACAACGGCGACCATGGCGACAACGGCGACCATGGCGACCATGGCGACAACGGCGACCATGGCGACAACGGCGACCATGGCGACCATGGCGACAACGGTGACCATGGTGGTGACCATGGCGACAACGGTGACCACGGCGGTGGCGACCACGGCGGCAACGGCGGTCACGGCAACTGAGTTCGCCCACCCGGCGAAGTGAAAGGCGCGATGTGCGGCCCCGCCAACGGCGCCGCACATCACGGGGTTTGACCGCCCCCGCTCAGGCCAGCCCCGCCTCCGCCAGCAGATACGCCGTCAGCGGGTCGTAGTAACGCGGGCTGAGCACATGGTCGTCGAGGGGAACGGCCACCTGGAGGGTGCCCTCCGACTCGGCGAGGAACAGGGCCGGGTCGTTGCAGTCCGCGTAACCCACGGAGTCGACGCCGTGCTGGCCGGCGTACCCCGCCCAGCCGTGGTCGGCGACGACCAGGTCGGGCAGCGGGCGGCCCTCGCGCTCAAGTCCCGTCAGAATGGCCCGCATCGGCGCACCGGAATGCGTGTGCCACAGCGTGGCGCCGTGCTCGAGCACCGCCACGTCCGCGAACTGCATCACGTACCCCTCCTCCGTCTGCAACCCGTCGGGGATGACGACGATCTCGCAGCCGGCGGCGCGCAACGCGACGGCCGTGGCCCGGTGCACGTCGAGCAGGCCGCCGGGGTGGCCGGTGGCGAAGAGCACCCGCTGCCGCCCGTCGGCCGCCTTGCGCAGCCGCGCCGCCATCCGCTCCAGGGCGTCGACGGTCAGTTCGGGGTCGATGGTGTCCTGCCCGTACCGGTACTCCGCGTCGTCGTTGACGCCGACCCGCTCCGCCATCACCGCGAGCACGTCCTGCTCGTCCCGCCAGCGGTCGCCGAGTTCCAGGCCGAGCCAGAAGTTGCGGTCGCCGTTGGCCAGCTTGCGGTAGTGGGAAAGGTTGTTCTCGCGGGGGGTCGCGACGTCGCCCGCGATACGGGTCTTCACAAGGTGGTCGACGAGCTCGGCGCGGCTGGGTGTCCCGGGTATCGGCATGTCTCCCATTGTGAGGCAGGGCCCGGTGCGCGTCCCTGGCTTATCACCCGCTGGGACGTGGGTCACGTCGCAGGTCAGCCCCGGTCGGTCACAGATTCCGCAACGCGAACCACAACTCCATGCGTACGTCCGGATCGTCCAGGTCCGCGCCGAGGAGAGCCGCGCACCGGGCGATCCGTTGCCGGACGGTGTTGCGGTGCACCGACAGGGCCACCGCAGTGCGGTCCCAACTGCCGTGCAGGGACAGCCAGGCGCGCAGTGTCTCGGTGAGCGCGGGATGGGCCGTGACCGGCCCGAGGAGCGCCCGGGCGTGGCTCTCGGCCTCGCCGGGCGGCACCAGGTCGGCCAGGCCAGGGCGGCCGCCGTGCCGGACCAGCGCCGTGCGGGTGGCGCGGGCGCGGGCCAGGGCACGGGCCGCCTGGGTGTCGGCGGCGGGCCAGTCGTCCGGCGCCACGGGGGCGCTGACACCCAGGGCCCAGCCGGGCTGCGCGGCCGGTTCCCGGTCGGCGGGCACCAGGACCCGCACCACGCCGTCCGCCAGGTCGACCAGCGCGGAACCGAGCGCGGCGCCCAGCGCCGAGGCGGCCACCTCGTCCGGGACCTGGCCCTCCGGCCGCGCGTGCACGACGACCCACCGCTGAGCCCCGAGCAGCGGGGCCACGTCCTCGGGTGGGGCGCCGAGCAGCAGCCGAACCAGCGCCGACGACCGGGCCGTTCCCGCGCCGCTCTGGTGCTCGCCGGTGAGGAGGGAGAGGAGGACGGCGGCGACGGAGGCGATGGTGTGGTCCCCGGGCTCGCGCCGGTCGGTGGCGACCCCGAGGACGAAACCCTGACCGGTGCCGAGGGCGTAGACGGCGAGGCGGGTGCCCAGGACGGTGTCCGTGGCGGAGGAAGGGGCGGAGGAAGGAGCGGAGGAGGGGCCGGAGGAGGTGCCCGCGGAGGGGTCCGCGGAGGAGGCCTGCGCCCCGGTGGGCCGTACGACGCCCGCCAGCCCCGCCAGTGCCTCCCGTACCTCCTGCGGCGCCTCCCGGCCCGCCGCCGCGATCTGTGCGCCGTCCGGGCCGTACAGCGCCGCCCGGCCGCCCAGGCGCTGGGCCAGCCTGCGCAGCACCGAGGGCACCGGGTCGGGGCGGGAGGCGGCGGAGGCGAGGCTCTGCTGGGCCTCCGTGACCCGGCGCAGCTCGGCCAGGCGGGCCTGCGCCATCAGCTGCCAGACCGCGCGGGCCACGCCGGAGAACGTGGTCTGCGGCGGCACCTCCAGCAGGGGCAGCCCGTGGGCGTCACAGGCCGCGACCAGGGCCCGCGGCACCGTGTCGTGCACCGGCGCCAGCCCGAAACCGAGGGCCGCGCCGCCCGCCGCCACGATCCGGGACACGTAGTCATCGAAGTAGGTGCCCGAACCCGCCGCCTCCGGCACATGCACCCCCGCCGTCAGCAGCAGCTCGCCGCCCAGCAGGTACGGGTACGGGTCGGCCATCTCCGAGGTGTGCGCCCAGTGGATCACGATGCCGGGGTCGTCCGGCCCCGCGATCCGCCTCAGGCCCAGGTCCTCCCTGGCCAGCAGCGCGACCAGCGGGACCGGTGGTGTGGGTGGTACGGGAGTGTTCGGCATGGTGGACGATTCCTCCATCCGGTACGACGACAGTGGATGAAACCTACACTTCCAGGGCGCTTTTCAGCCACCTAGGGTCAACCCACGAACCACCTAAGCCATGACGCGAGCAAGAAGGGTGGGCCCCCATGGCCGTCGACTACGCAGTGATCGTCGTCTATCTGACAGGCATGCTGGCCATGGGCTGGTGGGGCATGCGCCGCGCCCGGTCCAAGAGCGACTTCCTCGTCGCGGGCCGCCGGCTCGGCCCCGCCATGTACTCCGGCACCATGGCCGCGATCGTCCTCGGCGGCGCGTCCACCATCGGCGGTGTCGGCCTGGGCTACAAGTACGGGCTCTCGGGGGCCTGGATGGTCCTCACCATCGGCCTCGGCCTGCTGGCCCTCTCGGTCTTCTTCTCCGCCCGCATCGCCCGCCTGAAGGTCTACACCGTCTCCGAGATGCTCGACCTGCGCTACGGCGGCCGGGCGGGCGTGATCTCCGGCGTGGTCATGTGGGCGTACACGCTGATGCTCGCGGTGACCTCCACCATCGCCTACGCCACGATCTTCGACGTCCTCTTCGACCTCAACCGCACCGTCGCGATCATCCTCGGCGGCTCGATCGTCGTCGCCTACTCCACGCTCGGCGGCATGTGGTCGATCACGCTGACCGACATGGTGCAGTTCGTGGTCAAGACGGTCGGCGTGCTGCTCCTGCTGCTGCCCATCGCCGTCGTCAAGGCGGGCGGCTTCTCCGAGATGAAGGCGAAGCTGCCGACCACGTACTTCGACCCGCTGGGCATCGGCGGCGAGACGATCTTCACCTATGTGCTGATCTACACCTTCGGCATGCTGATCGGCCAGGACATCTGGCAGCGCGTGTTTACCGCCCGCAGCGACAAGACCGCGAAGTGGGGCGGCACGGTGGCCGGAACCTACTGTCTCGTCTACGCCCTCGCCGGCGCCGTGATCGGTACCGCGTCCAAGGTGCTCTACCCCGACCTGGGCAGCGCGGACGACGCCTTCGCCACCATCGTCAAGGACGAACTCCCCGTCGGCGTGCGCGGACTGGTGCTCGCCGCCGCCCTCGCCGCCGTGATGTCCACCTCCTCCGGCGCGCTGATCGCCTGCGCCACCGTCGCCAACAACGACATCTGGTCCCGGCTGCGGGGCGCCGTCCGGCGCACCGGGGACGAGCACGACGAGGTCAGGGGCAACCGCGCCTTCATCCTCGTCATGGGCCTCGCCGTGATCGGCACGGCCATCGCGCTCAACGACGTCGTCGAGGCGCTGACCGTCGCCTACAACCTGCTCGTCGGCGGACTGCTCGTCCCGATCCTCGGCGGCCTGCTGTGGAAGCGGGGCACCGTGCAGGGAGCGCTCGCCTCGGTGATCGTCGGCGGCCTCGCGGTGATCGGTCTGATGGCCGGGTACGGCATCCTCGCCAACGAGCCCGTCTACCTCGGCCTGTCGGCGTCGCTCGTCGTCTACGTCGCCGTGTCCCTGGCGACCCGGCCCACCGACGCCGCGGTCCTCGCCGTCTGGCGCGAACGCCTCGCGGGACGGAATCCCGAACCCCTGTCCGAACCGGTGCCGGCTCACCAGTAGAGTCGTAAAACAAGACGCACATACGCGACGAAGCGTAGGAAAGAAGGCAGTACTCATGAGCGGCAACGAGACGCCCCGCGGCCCCGTCGACTCCTCCCGCATCCCGCGGTACGCCGGACCCGCGACCTTCGCGCGGCTGCCCCGCCTCGACGAGGTCGGCACCGCCGACGTCGCCGTGGTGGGCGTGCCCTTCGACTCCGGCGTCTCGTACCGGCCGGGCGCCCGCTTCGGCGGCAACGCCATCCGCGAGGCGTCCCGGCTGCTGCGCCCCTACAACCCGGCGCAGGACGCCTCCCCCTTCGCCCTCGCGCAGGTCGCCGACGGCGGCGACATCGCGGTGAACCCGTTCAACATCAACGAGGCCGTGGAGACCATCGAGGCCGCGGCGGACGAACTGCTCGGCACCGGCGCCCGCCTGATGACCCTCGGCGGCGACCACACCATCGCGCTGCCCCTGCTCCGGTCCGTGGCCAAGAAGCACGGCCCGGTCGCCCTGCTCCACTTCGACGCCCACCTCGACACCTGGGACACTTACTTCGGCGCCGAGTACACCCACGGCACCCCGTTCCGCCGCGCGGTCGAGGAGGGCATCCTCGACACCTCCGCCCTCTCCCACGTCGGCACCCGCGGCCCGCTCTACGGCAAGCAGGACCTCACCGACGACGAGAAGATGGGCTTCGGCATCGTCACCTCCGCGGACATCTACCGCCGGGGCGCCGACGAGGTCGCCGACCAGCTGCGCCAGCGCATCGGCGACCGCCCGCTGTACATCTCCATCGACATCGACTGCCTGGACCCGGCGCACGCGCCCGGCACCGGCACCCCCGAGGCGGGCGGCATGACCTCCCGCGAGCTGCTGGAGATCCTGCGCGGGCTGGCATCCTGCAACCTGGTGTCGGCGGACGTCGTCGAGGTGGCCCCCGCGTACGACCACGCGGAGATCACGTCGGTGGCCGCGTCCCACACGGCGTACGAACTGACCACGATCATGACCCGTCAGATTGCGGAGGCTCGCTCCAAGTGACCCACGACCACGACCTGGTACTCCGCCCGACGCCCGCCCAGACGGAGGCCGCGCTGAACCCTCCCTCCGGCCGCAACGGCGGAGACCTGGTCGTGGAGACCCTGGCCGGTCTCGGCGCGACCACCGTCTTCGGCCTGCCCGGCCAGCACGCACTGGGCATGTTCGACGCCCTGCGCCGCTCCGCGCTGCGGTACGTCGGCCTGCGGGTGGAGAACAACGCGGGGTTCGCGGCGGACGCGTACGGCCGGATCACGGGCGAGGTGGCCCCACTGCTGCTGTCGACGGGCCCCGGGGCCCTCACCTCCCTGGCCGCGCTCCAGGAAGCCGCCGCCGCGAGTGCCCCCGTACTGGCGATCAGCAGCCAGATCCCGACGGCGGGCCTCGGCGGCGGCCGCCACGGCTACCTGCACGAACTCCCGGACCAGGCCGCCTCGTTCCGGGGCGTCGTCAAGTCGGTCCACACCGTCCGCGCCCAGTCCCAGATCCCGTCCGCCGTCGCGGCGGCCTGGAAGTCGGCGCTCACGGCTCCGCACGGCCCGGTGTGGGTGGAGATCCCGCAGGACGTCCTGCTGGCGGAAACGACTCTGCCGGTGGTGACGGCGGTGGACGCCACCCCGGACGAGCTGGCCCCGCGCCCCGAACTCACCGCCGTGGCGGCGGACTTGCTGTCCCATGCCGCCCGTCCGGCGATCATCGCGGGCGGGGGAGCCGTACGGGCGGACGCGTCCGGCAAGCTGAGGCAGCTCGCCGAGAAGCTACAGGCGCCGGTGGTGACGACGTTCGGCGGCAAGGGCGCGTTCCCCTGGGAGCACCCCCTCTCCCTCCAGTCCTGGCTGGAGGACCGCCACACGACGGACTTCCTTCAGGACGCGGACGTCCTCCTCGTCGTCGGCTCCGGCCTCGGCGAACTCTCCTCCAATTACCACACGTTCAAGCCCCGCGGCCGCGTGATCCAGATCGAGGCGGACCTCGGCAAGCTCGAGTCCAACCATCCGGCGCTCGGCATCCACGCCGACGCGCGCCTCGCACTCCAGGCGCTGCTGGAGACGGTGGAGAAGCGTGACGACGCGACGGCCCGAGAGCGTGTCCGCACGCTGCTCGCGAAGGTCGGCGAACGGATCGCCTCCCAGGAACTGGCCCTGGAACAGGACGTGCTGGCGTCGGTCCGCCGAGCCCTGCCCGACGACTCCCCGTCCTTCTGGGACATGACGATCCTGGCGTACTGGGCCTGGTCGGCCTTCGACCCCCGGGGCGCGAACACCATGCACTCCGCCCAGGGCGCCGGCGGCCTCGGCTACGGCTTCCCGGCGGCCCTGGGCGCCGCCGCCGCCGACCCGACCCGCCCGGTGCTCGCGGTGTCGGGCGACGGCGGCGCCCTGTACTCGATCGCCGAGCTGGCCACGGCGAAGCAGTACGACCTGCCGGTCACCTGGCTGATCGTCGACGACGGCGGCTACGGCATCCTGCGCGAGTACATGACCGACGCCTTCGGCCAGCCGACGGCGACGGAACTGACCCGCCCCGACTACGCGGCCCTCGCCGAGTCCTTCGGCGTCCCCGGGGTCCGCACGACCCCGGAGACCCTGGAAGCCGACCTGGCGAAGGCACTGGCCTCACCGGGCCCGTCGGTGGTGGTCCTCCCGGCGGTACTGCGGATGTTCGCGCCGACGCACCTGGACTGACGCCCGAGGATCAGCAGTTGCCCGGACCCACTCCGTCGATACGGCCGCCGAAGTCGCCGAGGTAGCGGGAGCGCCAGTCGCCGTTGTAGACGTCCCGCTTCTCGACGGGCTGCCAGTTGATGAAACACGCCTTGGTGCTCGCGACGGCCGAGCCGACGTGGTCGTGCAGGAAGGGCGGCATGTCACGGTAGCCGCTGCGGGCGGTCCACTCCCAGGAGCTGCCGCTGAAGCCCTCCCCGCTCCAGAAACACACCGATCCGTCGGGACAGGAGGGCGGGGCGGCCTGAGCGGCGGCGCCCTGAGCGGGCAGGACGAGGGCGGTCAGGGCGAGAACGACAGCGAGGGACCAGGAACGAAGCTTCACGAGGCTCTCCTGAGAAAGGAGTTGGAAAGCCCCGGCGGAGCTGCCGGGGCTTCGCCATGCTCCGGTCCAGAGACCGGGACACGCCCGGGGACAAGATCGATGTCACCGATGTGAGCGAACTAGTAGGACTTTTCGGTCACTTCATGGCATCCCGGTAGTCTTCCTCGTAAACCCCCTGAAGCGTACGGAACGCTCTGTGGAAGTCGCCGGCGTGCGAGGCGAAGCTCGCCGGAATCCCGCCGGGCGGCAGGAATTCCGGTATGCGCAGCCACAGCGCGTCGGCGGCCTTGGTCCGGGCCGGTCCGCGGGTGCGCGCGCCGATGAGGTGTTCCGGCGCCTTGGCGAGCTGTTCCGTGATCACGACGCGCGGATTTCTGCGCGCGTTGTCCAGCACGTCGTCGCCCGCGAGTTTCTTGCGGTCCCCGGTCTTCGTGTACCCGACGACCCTCAGCATGTGCAGCGTCGCGAACAGTTGGCCGCACAGGTGCGCGTTGCTCGGCTTCTCCGTCATGGGCGGATCACTACCCCTGCGCGGTTTCCCGAGAACCCTGTGCGGCCGGCGCGCGGCAGCCCTACCAGATCGCGTCCACCCACTCCGGGTGGTCGACGAACGGGTTTCGGTTGTGCTGGTAGGAGTCGTAGATGACCTGGTTGCGGCGCTCCTCGAAGGCGTCCGGCGGGTCCTCGTCGTTCCACTTCTCCAGGATCGACAGCTTGCCGATGTAGGGATTGCTGCCGTTGCTCACCTTGTCGTCGGGCTCCAGGTTCGCGAAGCCGTCGTCACCCTCGTAGCGGACCGCCATGTAGAGGATCATGCGGGCCACGTCGCCCTTGGCGGCGTCGCGCGGCTCGAAGGAGTCGGAGTCGGCTTTGCTGCCACCGCTGTTGGTGAAGGTGCTGCCGCCCTCGTCGAAGTCGAGGTTGCCGCGCTTGCCGTTGACCGCCACGTCCTCCGGGCGGATGTGGTGCAGGTCGGTGCCTGGGCCGGTGGAGGTGGTGAGGTCGCCGTGGGAGATCGCCCACACGTGCTCGCGGTTCCAGTCGCCGCTGTCACCGCCGTTGAGCGACTTGCTGCGGGAGATGCCCGAGTACAGCAGGATCACGTTGCTGCTGTTGTTCGGGTCCTGGTCGGTCACCTTCAGCGCGTCCCACAGCTGCGAGTAGGACAGCTTGGTCTGGCTGCTGATGATCGTGTGCAGGGACGACTTCAGGCTGGTGCCGGTCTTGCCGATCGCGTTCTTGTAGTACGTCGAGTCGTACGAGGTCGTCGTGGCAGCGGCCGGGGTCGCCGTCAGGGCCGGAGCGGTGAGGCCGACCAGGACGGCGGCGGCGGTGAGCGCCACCGGCTTCCAGCGCCTTATGCGTGTCGCCAGCATGTGTGGGGTCCCATCTACGCGGGTTGAACGGAGGCGGCAGACGGGAGCGTGGCATGGACATGCAGCCATGTAAATAAATTGAAGGTGTCAATCAGGTGACCAGGGCCGACAATTCGCCGCGCGCCTGCGCGAGTTGACGTAGCAAGGCGGCCCCCGACCAGGTGTCGGGGGCCGTTGGCCGTTAGTCGGTGCCCGCGTCAGCTCACGTCCGACGGGTCCAGACGGTAGAGCGTCGACTGGTTCGACTGGGTGCTCTGCGACGAGGTCGAGGACGAAGAGGACTTGGACGAAGGGGACTTGGACGAAGGGGACTTGGACGAAGGGGACTTGGACGAAGAGGACTTGGACGAAGAGGTCGAAGAGGAACTCGACTCCGACGACGCGCTCTTGTCGTACGCGCTCTGCTTCACCGCCGTGCCGTTCTTCTCCACCCAGGCGGTGATCTGCTGGTTGAGGCTGCTGTTGCCGCCCATACCGCCGCCGCCGAGCTGGATGTAGTGCAGCTCGCCCTTCTTCACGACCTCCTTGAGCTTGGCCAGTGTCATCGCCTTGTCGGAGCCGGTGAAGCCCCACATGGAGATGACGGGCTTGCCGGTGCTGATGATCAGTTGGCCGGCGCTCTGCGAGTTGGACACCGCCAGCAGCCACTTGGCGCCGTCCTGGTGCTTCTCCAGGTACGCCACGAGCTGGCTGTCGGTGCCGCCGCCCATTCCGCCGCCGAAGCCTCCGCGCTGGCCGCCGGTGCCACCGCCGGGTGCTGTGCCGGTACCGCCGGGTGCCGTGCCGCCGTCGCCGCCGGCCTGGCCGCCACCGGGCAACTCGTCGTTCTGCCCGCCCGGTTGGCCGCCGTTCTGGCCGCCGGGAGCGCCGCCCTGCGGGAGTTCGCCGTTGCCACCGCCGGGCGTCATGTTGCCGGGCTGGCCGCCACCGGGGAACTCCCCGTTCGCCTGGCCGCCCTGCTGGGTGCCGCCGGGCGCCTCGCCGCCGCCCGGACCGCCGTCGCCGCCCCGGCCGCCGCCCGGACCGCCGCCGCCGAACCCACCGTTGCCGGTGGAGGGGCCCGCGGTCGGGTTGCTGCCGCCCATCCCGCCGCCTCCGCCGCCGGAGGAAGCGAAGGCCGGCGTGGCGGCGTAGGCGGTCGGGCCCGCGAGGGCCGCCACGATCGCGGCGGTCACGGACGCGGCGAGCAGCCGCACGCGGTTGCCGGACCGGAAGACGAACAGGCCCACGATCGCGAGGGCCATCACCAGGCCGACGGCCGGCCACAGCCAGGTGTTCCAGCCGGAGGCCCGGCGCAGCAGCACGATCGCCCAGATGCCGGTGACCGCGAGTCCGGCGGGCAGCACCCAGGACCAGCGCGGGTCATCACTACGGAAGGCCCGCCACAGCATGACGCCGCCGGCGCCGGTGAGAGCCGCGATGCCCGGAGCGAGCGCGGTCGTGTAGTACGGGTGCATGGTGCCCTCGGCCATGGCGAAGGTCAGGTAGTGCAGCACCAGCCAGCCGCCCCACAGCACCAGCGCCGCGCGCGTCGGGTCGGTGCGCGGCGCACGCCCGCACAGCACCAGGCCGGCGACGAGCGCGATGCCCGCGAAGGGGATCAGCCAGGAGATCTGGCCGCCGAGGATGTCGTTGAACATCCGGCCGATGCCCGCGGTGCCGGCGAAGGTGCCGCCACCGCCGCCACCCCCGCCGCCGTTGCCCTCGCCGCCGAAGACCCGGCCCAGGCCGTTGTAGCCCATGATCAGGTTCCAGGCGGAGCCGTCGGTCGAGCCGCCGATGTACGGCCGGTCGTCGGCGGGGACGAGGGACACTGCCGTCGCCCACCAGAAGCTGGCGACGGCCAGCGCCACCGCGGCCAGGGCCAGGTTCACGGCCTTCTTCTTCCAGCCGAGCCTCGACGCGTACACGTACACGGCGAAGACGGCCGGGAGGGCGATGTAGCCCTGGAGCATCTTCGTGTTGAAGGCGAGCCCGAAGCAGACCGCCGAGCCGATGAGCGGCAGCAGTTTGTCGTCGCGCGTGGCGCGCAGGGCGAGGGCCGCGCCGCCGACCATCAGCAGGACCAGGATGGTGTCGGGGTTGTTGTCCCGGTTGATGGCGACCGTGATCGGGGTCAGTGCCAGGACGAGCGCGGCGACGGCGGCGGCCGCGTGCCCGAAGTACCGCTTCACGGAGGAGTGCAGGATCCAGATCGTGCCGAGCGCGGCGGCGATCTCGGGCGCCATCATCTGCCAGGTGCCGTAGCCGAAGATCCGGCAGGACAGGCTCATGATCATGAGCGCGAAGGGCGGCTTGTCGACGGTGATGAAGTTGCCCGCGTCGAGTGAGCCGAAGAACCACGCCTCCCAGCTCTTCGTGCCGCTGAAGACGGCCGCGCTGTAGAAGCTGTTGAGGCTGGAGCCGGACAGGTTCCAGGAGTAGAGCACCGCCGCAAGGACCAGGATCGCGATCAGCGCGGGCAGCGACCAGCGGGGCGCCGCGTCCGGGACCGCCGCGGGCGGAGCGGACGCCGGCGGCTCGGTCGTCACGGTCGGGTGGGGGAGTGGATCGGTGGCAGATGTCACGGGGGGAGCCTGCCGGGCGGGCGTGGGTGCGGGCTGTGGCACACCTGGCTCTTGGCTGTGAAGGGTCAAAGGGATCCGCATGGTGCGGGCAACGGCTGTGGAAAGCCGGACGACAAAAGCGACCTGTGCCCGTCTCTGAACCGCGCCCGTGCAAAGGGAGACAGGGCCGGCCGCCAACGACGCCTCGCTCGACGAGCAGACCCGTGCACACCGATCCTCCATGAGCCGGGAGTCGTATGCGGGATGGGTGAGTTCGGCAATGACTCGTCAAACCATTCCCTACTCGTACAACCATTCACTCGAATCTGTGAGTCATCAGGTGCATGACTCACAGGACATCCAGGAGGGCCCGGGTGCTGGCGGCCGCCGTCGGTGCCGCGGTGCTCATACCGGGCGTCGTCGCCGCGACCCCGGCCGCCGCGACGACCCCGACCGTCAGCTGCACGTCCGCCAAGGCGGGCCTGGCCGACAAGTTGAAGAAGGACATCACGGCGGCCCTCGCGAACCGCAAGGGCACCGTCGCCGTCGGGCTCTACGACCGCTCCACCAAGACGACCTGCACCCTGCGCTCGACCACGTCCTACGACTCGGCCAGCACCGTCAAGGTGACCGTGCTCGCCACGCTGTTGTGGGACGCGAAGAAGCACAACCGGTACCTGACGAGCACCGAGCAGTCGCTCGCCAAGGCCATGATCACGCAGTCGGACAACGCCGCGACCAGCACGCTGTGGAAGCAGCTGGGCCTGACGAAGATCAAGGGCTTCCTGGCCGCCGCCGGGATGACCAAGACCACGCCCGGCACGGGCGGCTACTGGGGCCTGACCCAGGAGAACGTCACCGACGAGCAGAAGCTGCTCAAGCTCGTCACCGCCAAGAACACCGTGCTGAGCGACAACTCCCGCGCCTACATCCTGAAGCTGATGGGCCAGGTCGTCTCCTCGCAGCGCTGGGGCACTCCCGCCGGGGCACCGTCCACCGTCTCCGTGCACGTCAAGAACGGCTGGCTGCAACGCTCCACGCACGGCTGGCGGGTGCACAGTCTGGGCACCTTCAACGGCGCCGGACACGACTACATGATCAGCGTGCTGACGCAGGACAACAGCACCATGGACTACGGCGTCACCACCATCCAGAACGTCGCCAAGGCCATCCACAAGGACCTGGTGCCGACCACGGCCGGCACGGCGACCTTCACCCCGACCAGCACGCCCCGCGAGGCGTTCGTGGCGGTGCCGGAACAGGGCTGACGCTTCACGAGGCGGTCTCCCGCCGGTCACCGGAGCGTCCTACGGTGACGCCCATGCGCCTGAGAACCGTACTCGCCACCCTCACCGCCGGCCTGGCGGCGGCCACCTGCCTGTCCGCCGCCGGGCCCGCCGACGCAGCTGAGACCAACTCCGACGGGACCAACGCCTGTTCGCCCACCGTCTCCATCGACCGCTTCTCCGACGCGCTCGACAAGGCGACGTACCAGGGCGACTTCGTCGGCAACTTCTCCGCCCTCGCCACGGACGGCGACGGCACCCTCGCCGCCCTCTCCGACCGCTCGGCCCTGTTCTCCCTGGGCGCGAAGACACTCGCGCCGAAGGCCGTCGTCCCGCTCGCCGACGAGAACGGGGCCGCCCTCGACTCCGAGGGCCTGGTCATCGACCGGGACGGCACCCGGCTGATCACCTCCGAGACCGAGCCGTCCGTACGCCGCTACTCCCGCGACGGCAAGATCCTCGACCGCCTCCCGGTCCCGTCCTCCCTCCTGGTCGCCCCGGCCGGCCGCGCCACCTCGAACCAGACCTTCGAGGGCCTGACCCTCCTGCCCGGCGGCCGCACCCTGCTGGCGTCCATGGAGTACGCGATCTCCGGCGACACCGCCGGCATCGTCCGCTTCCAGACCTGGGAGCGGACGAAGGGCAACCATTTCGAGCTCGCCGCCCAGTACGCCTACCGCACCGACTCCGGCCTCGGCGTCCCCGAGGTCCAGGCGACCCCGGACGGCCGCCTGCTGGTCCTGGAGCGCGGCTTCACCTCCGGCGTCGGCAACACGGTCCGCCTCTACCTGGCCGACCCGCGGCACGCCACCGACACCAGCGGCATCGAGAACCTGACCGGCCAGGCCGGCGTCCACCTGATCAAGAAGACCCTGCTCACCGACATCGCCACCTGCCCGACCCTGGGTGCCACCGCCAAGCAGCCCCAGCCGAACCCCCTCCTCGACAACATCGAGGGCATGACGATCACGGGCCGGGCGCACGGCCGCCTGAAGGTGCTGCTGGTGAGCGACGACAACCAGAACGCGGCACAGACGACCAGGTTCTATTACCTGCGGGTACGGGTCTGACACGTGGCTGATTCCCGCCCCGGTTTTGTTGCGGAGGGATGAAATCCGCTTGCGTGAGCGTTGGTGTGTTCCGGTAGAGCAGGACGAAAAACGGAGGGCACCCGCGTGACACCGCAACGGGGATGGGCACGTCGACTGGCCGGATACGCGTGGCGGTATCCGAAGGACGTCGTCCTCGCCCTCGGCTCCTCGCTCGCCGGCATGGCCGTCATGGCGGTGGTCCCGCTGGTCACCAAGGTGATCATCGACGACGTGATCGGCGACCACAGCCGACGCATGGCCCCCTGGGCGGGCGCCCTCATCGTGGCCGCGCTCCTCGTCTACGCCTCGACCTATGTCCGCCGCTACTACGGCGGCCGCCTCGCCCTCGACGTCCAGTACGACCTGCGGACCGAGATGTACGGGACGATCACCCGCCTCGACGGCCGCCGCCAGGACGAGCTGTCCACCGGACAGGTGATCGGCCGGGCCACCAGCGACCTCCAGCTGATCCAGGGCCTGCTCTTCATGCTGCCGATGACCATCGGCAACGTCCTGCTCTTCCTGATCTCCCTGGTGATCATGGCCTGGCTGTCGCTGCCGCTGACCCTGGTCGCCCTCGCGGTCGCCCCCGCGCTCGGCTGGATAGCCAAACGCAGCCGCTCCAAGCTGCACCCCGCCACCTGGTACGCGCAGGCCCAGGCCGCCGCCGTCGCGGGCGTGGTCGACGGCTCGGTGAGCGGCGTACGCGTGGTGAAGGGCTTCGGGCAGGAGGAGCAGGAGACCGGAAAGCTGCGTGAGGTCGGCCGCCGCCTCTTCGCCGGACGCCTGCGCACCATACGGCTGAACAGCAAGTACACCCCGGCCCTCCAGGCCGTCCCCGCGCTCGGTCAGGTCGCCATGCTGGCGCTGGGCGGCTGGCTGGCCGTACGCGGCCACATCACGCTCGGCACCTTCGTCGCCTTCTCCGCCTACCTCGCGCAGCTCGTCGGCCCGGTCCGCATGCTCGCCGTGGTCCTCACCGTCGGCCAGCAGGCCCGCGCGGGCACCGAGCGGGTACTGGAGCTGATCGACACCGAGCCGTCGATCAAGGAAGGCACCAAGACCCTCCCCGCCGACGCCCCCGCGACCGTCGAGTTCGACGACGTGTCCTTCGGCTACGCTCAGGCCTCCGGCAGGACCAGCCCCGTTCTCCAGGGCCTGAGCTTCGAGATCCGCCCCGGCGAGACCCTCGCCTTCGTCGGCTCCTCCGGCTCCGGCAAGTCCACGGTCTCCCTGCTGCTGCCGCGCTTCTACGACGTCACCCACGGCGCCGTCCTGATCGGCGGCCACGACGTGCGCGAGCTCACCCTCGACTCGCTGCGGGCCGCGATCGGCCTGGTCCCCGAGGACTCCTTCCTGTTCTCCGACAGCGTCCGCAACAACATCGCGTACGGCCGCCCCGACGCCACCCAGGACGAGATCGAGGCCGCCGCCCGCGCCGCCCAGGCCGACCGGTTCATCACCGAGCTGCCCGACGGCTACGACACCAAGGTCGGCGAGCACGGCCTCACCCTCTCCGGCGGCCAGCGCCAGCGCGTCGCGCTCGCCCGCGCGATCCTCACCGACCCCCGGCTGCTCGTCCTGGACGACGCGACCTCCGCCGTGGACGCCCGTGTCGAGCACGAGATCCACGAGGCGCTGAAGCAGGTGATGCGCGGCCGGACGACCCTGCTCATCGCACACCGCCGCTCCACGCTCAACCTCGCCGACCGCATCGCCGTCCTCGACAACGGCCGCCTCGCCGACATCGGCACCCACGAGGAACTACAGGAACGATCCGCCCTCTACCGCAGCCTGCTCACCGACCCGGACGAACTGGGCGGCGTCTCCCCGGGCCACGCCCAGCCCGCCGCACCCGAGGAGGACACCTCCGTACGGGACGAACTCGACGCCGAGTTCGACGCCGAGCGGGGCGTCACCCCCCGTCTGTGGACCGGCGACCGCGAGCCCAAGGACACCGCCCTCGCCGGAACCCCGGCCACCCCGGAGCTCCTCGCCCAGGTCGAGGCGCTGCCCCCGGCCACCGACACCCCCGACATCGACGAGGCACGGGCGGTCCGCCCGGAGGTCTCCTACGGCCTGCGACGCCTGCTGCACGGCTTCGGGCCGCTCCTCCTCGTCAGCCTGCTGCTGGTCGCCGTGGACGCCGGCATGGGCCTGCTGCTGCCGATCCTGATCCGGCACGGCATCGACCAGGGCGTCACCCGGGCGGCCCTCGGCGCCGTGTGGTCGGCCTCGCTGCTCGCCCTGGTCGCCGTACTCGTGCAGTGGGCCGCGCAGATCGGCGAGACCCGGATGACCGGCCGCACCGGCGAGCGCGTCCTGTACGCCCTGCGCCTGAAGATCTTCGCCCAGCTCCAGCGCCTCGGCCTCGACTACTACGAGCGGGAGCTGACCGGCCGGATCATGACCCGGATGACGACGGACGTCGACGCCCTGTCCACCTTCCTCCAGACGGGCCTGGTCACGGCGTTCGTCTCGGTCGTCACCTTCTTCGGCATCATGGTCGCCCTGCTGGTCATCGACGTACAGCTCGCGCTGGTCGTCTTCGCGACCCTGCCCCCGCTGGTCGTCGCCACGTTCTTCTTCCGCCGGGCGAGCGTGAAGGCCTACGAACTCGCCCGTGAGCGCGTGTCGGTGGTCAACGCCGACCTCCAGGAGTCGGTGTCCGGACTGCTGATCGTGCAGGCCTTCCGGCGCGAGCGGGACGGCGGGCGCCGGTTCGCCGAACGCAGCGACAGCTACCGGAGCGCCCGCATACGCGGCCAGTGGCTGATATCCGTCTACTTCCCCTTCGTCCAGCTGCTGTCCTCGGTCGCCGCGGCCTCCGTGCTGATCGCGGGCGCGGGCCGGATCGAGGCGGCCACGCTGACGACCGGCGCGCTCGTCGCCTACCTGCTCTACATCGACCTGTTCTTCGCCCCCGTCCAGCAGCTCTCCCAGGTCTTCGACGGCTACCAGCAGGCGACGGTGTCGCTGGGCCGCATCCAGGAGCTGCTCCAGGAGCCGACGTCCACCCGGTCCGCCGAGAAGTCGCTGGAGGTGCGCTCGCTCCAGGGGGACATCGCCTTCGAGGACGTGCGCTTCGCGTACGGCCAGGGCCATGGCTCCGCAGACGGCGCCGCCGACGCAGGGGAAGCGGCTCTCCGCGGCATCGACCTCACCGTCCCCGCCGGCCAGACGGTCGCCTTCGTGGGCGAGACCGGAGCGGGCAAGTCGACCCTGGTGAAACTGGTGGCACGGTTCTACGACCCCACCGGCGGCCGGGTGACGGTCGACGGCACCGACCTGCGCGCCCTGGACCTCACCTCGTACCGCCACCGCCTCGGGGTGGTCCCCCAGGAGGCGTACCTCTTCCAGGGCACCGTCCGCGACGCCATCGCCTACGGCCGCCCCGACGCCACCGACGCCGAGGTGGAGGCCGCGGCCCGGGCGGTCGGCGCCCACGACATGATCGCCACGCTCGACGGCGGCTACCTGCACGAGGTCGCCGAACGCGGCCGCAACCTCTCGGCGGGCCAGCGCCAGCTCATCGCCCTCGCCCGCGCCGAACTGGTCGACCCCGACATCCTGCTCCTCGACGAGGCCACCGCGGCCCTCGACCTCGCCACGGAAGCCCAGGTCAACCAGGCGACGGACCGCCTGACGGGCCGCCGCACCACGCTCGTCGTCGCCCACCGGCTGACCACCGCGGCGCGCGCCGACCGGGTCGTCGTGATGGACCACGGCCGCGTCGTCGAGGACGGCACCCACGAGGAGCTGCTCGCCAGGGACGGCCGGTACGCCGAACTGTGGCGGACGTTCATCGGGCAGGCGGAGCCGGAGGAGCCGGTGGGGGCGTCCCGCTGACGGTCGTGCAACCATCCGACATACGTCTTGCGTCCGTACATCAGTACGTTCATGGCTGGTGCATGACCGATGTACGGGAGGGACCACAGTGGACAGTGGTGCGATACGCCGGCGCCTGGCGCTCGGCGCGGCCGTCCTGGCCGCGTCCGGGGTGTTCGCGCTCGCGGCGCCGGGCAGCGCCCAGGCGGCGACGGCGACGTCCTGCGCCGGGCGCGAGGTGAGGACTCTGCCTTTCTCCACCGGCACCGTGCACGTCTACAAGCGCAACGGCTACGTCTGCGCGGTCACCGTCCCCAGGAAGGCCGGGGCCAAGCGCACGATGTCGGTCAGCGTGCAGGCCCGCGGCAACCGGCCCGTCGTCGACAGGGGCCGCTACGCCCACCTGGCGGGCCCGGTGACGGTGCACGCCGGCCACCGCTGCGTGTGGATCAAGGGCTCGGTGAGCCGCGGCTCGGTGAGCTCGGGCTGGATCCTGTGCTGAACCGCTGGAGTTGACTCCCGCCCGGTCACACCCGCCGCGCGCACCCCACCGGGTTCCGGCCGCCGAGCTGGACGTACAGGGCGGTCGACGCAGGGCACTGGCCCCGGGCCGGTACCGCCTCGGTGACCTTGTACTGGGGTTTCCGTGCGCCCGAGCCGTCGCAGGGTGTCTCGCGGACCTGGGCGCTGCCCGAGCCGTAGACGCAGTCGCCGGGGATGGTGCGGGGGCCGCCTCCGCCCCCGGGGTCGCCGGGGTGCGGGGGTTCGAGGTTGCGCATGCAGGCGTAGCCCTGGGGGATCCTGCCGTCGCCGTCCTCGTCGGCGGACGGGCTCTGGGCGCTGATGTGCAGCACGAAGTCGGTGGTCGGCGGGCACAACGGGCCGTCGGCCGCGGTGCCGTCGTAGCGGGCGACGACCCGGGCCGCCGCCCGTTCGCCGGCGCACGGGACCTCGGTGAAGCTGGTGGTCCCGAAGGAGCTGCACTCGCCCACACCGAGGAACTGGGCACCGTAGCCGGTGGTCGGGGTGGGTGAGGCCGCCCCGGCCGGGGTGCCGTTCGCGACGGGCCCGGGCGCGTCCTGGCAGCCCGTCAGCAGGGCCAGGGGCAGTGCGCACAGCCCGCACACCAGCCCCACCAAACGTCTCGCGCGCATCGCCATCCCCCCAGACACCCCGTCCAGCGTGACCCGTGGCGACAGGCCACGCCAGGCGTATCGGAGGCTTTCCGCCCTTTGTGGGCGTTACGCACCTTGCGCGACGTACGTCTAGTACGACAGCCCGTGGCCGATGGGATACAGCACCTGTGTCGGATCGTCCGCCCGCTGCACCGGCACCGGCAGCTTCCCGCGCGGCCGGACCCGCCCGGCGATCACCCGGGCGACGGCGCGCAGTTCGACGTCGGTCCAGGAGTACGTCGCCAGATACGACCCGACGGAGGGGAGGACGGCGATGTCGTACGGGTTGCGGACCGCGACCGCCACCACCGGCCTGCCCGTCCCGACAAGCCGGTCCACCAGCGCCTTCTGACCGCTGCTCGCCGTGACGTTGTACGTCGCCACGACCACCGCGTCCACGTCCTGCGCGGCCGTCACCGCCTTGGTGACGGTCGCGTCCGAGGGGGCCGTGCCCGTCGACAGGGCCGTGGCCGTGAAGCCCAGCTCGGTCAGGGCGGCGGCCAGCACGCCGGTGGGCGGGCCCGTGGTGCCGGGCGGGCCGGGTCGGCGCCCACCACCAGCAGCCGGGGGTGGGCGCGGCGGGACAGCGGGAGCAGTCCGCCCTCGTTGACCAGGAGCGTGGTGGTGCGTTCGGCGATGCGGTCGGCAGCTCTCAGGTGCTGCGGGGAGCCGACCGTGCGGTCCACACCGTCCGTGCTGACGTACGGCCGGTCCAGCAACCCCAGCTTCGCCTTCAGCCGCAGAATCCGCAGGATCGATTCGTCCAGCCGCGCCTCGGTCAGCTCACCCTCCCGCACCGCCTCCATCACAGCCTTCCACGCCACGTCGATGGACGGCGGATTGAGCAACTGGTCGACGCCCGCCTTCAGCGCGAGCACCGGCACCCGGTCGTCCCCGTACTTCGTGCGGACACCCTCCATGCCGAGGGAGTCGGTGACCACGACCCCGTCGTAGCCGAGTTCCCCGCGCAGGATGCCGGTGAGGATGGGATGGGACAGGGTGGCCGGGTCACCGGAGTCGTCGAGGGCCGGGAACTGGATGTGCGCGGTCATCACCGAGTCGATGCCCGCCCGGATCGCCGCCCGGAACGGCACCGCGTCCAGCTTCTCCCACAGCTCACGGCTGTGCGTGATGACCGGGAAGCCGAAGTGGCTGTCCACGGCGGTGTCCCCGTGCCCCGGGAAGTGCTTGGCGGTCGCCGCCACCCCGGCCGCCTGGTACCCCCTCACCTCGGCCGCCACCAGCCCGGCCGCGGCCTCCGGATCGGCGCCGAAGGAACGTACGCCGATGACCGGGTTGGCCGGATTGACGTTCACGTCCGCGTCGGGGGAGTAGTCCTGGCGGATGCCCAGCGCGCGCAACTCCGCCCCGGAGATCCGGCCGAGGGTACGGGCGTCGGTACGGGAACCGCCGGCACCGATCGCCATCGCGCCCGGGAACAGCGTCGCGGGCTTGCCGACGCGGCACACGGCGCCGTGCTCCTGGTCGGTGGTGATGAGGACCGGCAGCCCGCGGGACTGGCCGAGCGAGGCCTGCTGGATGCCGTTGGACAGGTCCGCGATCTGATGGGGGTCCCGGGTGTTGTGCGCCCAGGTGAAGTAGATGATGCCGCCGACCCGGTACCTGGCGATCAGCTCGGCGGCCGTCCGTACGCCGAGCTCCTTGAGGTTGGCGTCGATGTCGGCCTGGTCGGGGGCGGTCGCCGAGTGACCGTACACCCGCATCACGAAGAGCTGACCGACCTTCTCCTCGAGCGTCATGCGGGAGATGAGCGCGTGGAGCTTCTTGTCGTCGGGCTTCTTGTCGCCGGGTGCGGCGTGCGCGGCGCCGCTGACGGTCGCGGCGGCGGTGAGGCCCGCGGTCGCGGCGAGGACGGTACGTCTGGAGGGGTGTGCGGTGCTTCCCGTGCTTCCCGTGCCGGTGTGGTGCACGTGCACTCCTTCCGGAAAGGATCCGCTGGACAGGTCCGCCGGAGGTCCACTGAAGGAAACTTCCGAGAAGTCACCCATATCCGGGAAGTTTCTGCCAGTCAAGGGAAAGCGCAGGGCATGGCCCCGGAAGGGGGCCGCCATCGGCGCAGTTGGAGGGGGCGCGCCGATGGCGGTGTGCTGCCGGGCGCGGTGCGGCGGAGAGGGTGGTCAGCGATCGCAGCCAGCAGCGAGGGCCGACACCGCACCGCGGGGACTCGTCCGGCAGTCCGCGGGTTGGACGGGGACGGGCCGGGGTGGGTTCCCGTACCGTTTCCGTGCGGCCGTGACGTACCGTCAGCCCGGCGGTCAGTCTGGCGGTCAGTCCAGGTCGTAGTCGAAGGAGTACGGGAAGGGCGTCTCGCCGGGTCGGTAGGTGAAGGTGCCGGTGCCGCGCAGTCCTGCCAGCTCCCCGGTGCCGGACCCCGGCACCACCTCGAAGGAACAGCGCACCGAACCGTCGGCCTCGAACGACCCGCGCTCCTCCAGGACGAAGCTCCCCTCCCGCCCGTCGAGCCGCCCCGCGAGCAGCTCCATGCCGGTGAACGTCCCGGTCTTCTCGGTGGTGTAGACGATCGTGTACTCGCAGGTCGTGCGGGCCGCCTCGATGCCGCCGGTGAAGGCGTTGGTGACGGAGGCATGGGCGAGCCGCGGGAGGGGCTCCTGCGGGCCGGCCGGGTTCTCCTTCCAGTCGGCGTAGGAGATGTGGCCGGTGGTGTGCGTGGGCATGCGGGTCCTTTCGCTCGGGTGCCGTGCGGTGCGTGCCCCAGCCTGGCCGCCGTACCTGACACCTTCTGTCAGGTACGGCGGCCCGATCGACGGAATCACGATCGGCAGAATGACGCCATGCGTGCCGACCGGCTCCTCTCCCTGCTCCTGCTCCTCCAGAACCGCGGCCGGATGACCGCGCCCGAACTCGCCGCGGAGCTGGAGGTGTCGGTCCGCACGGTCTACCGGGATATCGAGGCACTGGGCGCCTCGGGCGTGCCGGTCCGCGCCGACCGCGGCCCGGCCGGCGGTTACCGCCTCATGGACGGCTACCGCACCCGTCTGACCGGCCTCACCGACGCCGAGGCCGACGCCCTCTTCCTCGCCGGAGCACCCGGCCCGGCGCGGGACCTGGGCCTCGGTGCCGTCCTCGCCACCGCCCAGCTGAAACTGCGCGCAGCTCTCCCTGCCGAACTCGCCGACCGCACCCGGCGCATCCAGGAACGCTTCCACCTCGACACCCCGGCCTGGTTCCGGGACGCCGACCCGGTCCCGTACCTGGAGCCGGTCGCCCGATCGGTGTGGGAACAGCGGGTGCTGCACGCGCACTACCGCCGCTGGCGCGGGGAGGTGCACCGGGAGCTGCGGCCTTTGGGGCTCGTGCTGAAGGGGGGCAACTGGTATCTGGTGGCGCTGGCGGACGCACAGAGCGCGGCCGTGGGGGCCATACGTACTTACCGGATGTCCAGGTTCGTGACCGTCGACCTCACGGCCGACACCTTCGAACGCCCAGCCGGATTCGACCTGGCCGCCCACTGGGCGGAGTCCTCCCGGCGCCTGGAGCAGGCACTCCACCAGGACACCGCGCGCCTACGGATCTCTCCCCGGGCCCAGCGTCTGCTGCCGATGCAGTTCGGGGCCCTCGGCAGACAGGCCCTGGAGACCGCCGGGCCGCCGGACCGCGAGGGCTGGGTGGAGGTGGAGATGCCGGTAGAGACACCGGCCGTCGCGGTCACCGACCTGCTGCGACTCGGCGCGGAGGCGGAGGTGCTCGGCCCGCCGGAACTGCGGCAGGCGATGGCTGAGGCCGTGGCCGCACTGGCCGACCGCTACGGCTTGGCCGCCGGGGTGAGGGGAGCGGGTGGGTGAGGTTGCCGCTGGTTGTGTGGTGGCGGTGGGGCCGCCCGCTGTGGTGGGAGGTGTCCGCCGCCCGCCGCACCCCATCCGCCGGACGAAAGCCGCCGTCCCCGCCCCTGGCGCGCCCGTCCCGCCGAGGCACCCCGTCCCACTCACCGCAAGCCGCCGCCCCCACCCGGCATGCCACCACTCGCCCGCAGCGCACCGCCCACCAGCCGCAAGCCGCCAAGCCGGCAGAGAAGCCGCCACCCACCGAGGGCGGCCCGGCCCCCATTCACCGCAGGCCGCCAATCCAGCCCGGCGTGCCGCCCCTCGCCCGACGCGGACCCCAGCTCCCCACCCGCCGATCGCCGCAAACCCCACCCGGCGTGCCGCCCCTCGCCCGACGCGGACCCCAGCTCCCCACCCGCCGATCGCCGCTAAGCCCACCCGGCGTGCCACCACCCCCACCCGACGCGCACCCCGGCCACCACTCACCGATCGCCGCTAAGCCCACCCGGCGTGCCGCCCCCCGCCCGACGCGCACCCCGGCCACCACTCACCGATCGCCGCTAGGCCAGCCTGGCGTGCCGCCACTCACCCCCACGCGGCCCAGCCCCCACTCACCGATCGCCGCTAAGCCCACCCGGCGTGCAGGCGAGGCGCCACCGCGCCCCCGTACCGGCGGCCACACCCCCAACCCACCCAGGGGCCCACGCCCCCAAACCCCGCCCCACAGCCCAACCCACGCAAGCGCCCCACCCACCCCGGCCACCGCCCTTCCCAGGCCGCCCGCTCGCTTCTCACCCGTGCTGGAGCGAGCCGAGTCAAGGGTCGGCCGCAAGGCCGA
>NZ_JBSGZV010000008.1:0-195063 GCF_053611185.1 Streptomyces sp. NPDC054834
GGGCCCCGGAGAAGGGGGCCCCGGCCGGCGGAGTGTGGTGCGGTCCGGATCAGACCGCCGGGGCCGGGTAGGTGGGGTACTCCACGCCGGAGACGTGCTGGACGACGCGGACGACCTGGCAGGAGTAGCCGAACTCGTTGTCGTACCAGAGGTAGAGGATCGCGTTGTCGCCCTCGACCTTGGTGGCGCCGCCGTCGACGATCGAGGCGTGACGGGAGCCGATGAAGTCGCTGGAGACCGCGTCGGGGGCGGTCGTGAAGTCGATCTGCCGCTTGAGCGGCGAGGTCAGCGACACGTTGCGGAGGTAGTCGAGGACCTCCTGGCGGTCGGCCTCGCGCCCGAGCTGGAGGTTGAGGATCGCGATCGAGACGTCGGGCACGGGCACGCGGATCGAGCTGCCGGTGATCCGGGCCTTGAGGTCGGGAAGGGCCTTGGTGACGGCGGAGGCGGCACCCGTCTCCGTGATGACCATGTTGAGCGGCGCGGAACGGCCGCGGCGGTCCGACTTGTGGTAGTTGTCCAGCAGGTTCTGGTCGTTGGTGAACGAGTGGACGGTCTCCACGTGGCCGCGCAGCACGCCGAACTCGTCGTCCATCGCCTTCAGCGGCGGCACGATCGCGTTGGTGGTGCAGGAGGCGCAGGACAGGATCTGCTCGTCCGGCTTGATCGTGTCGTGGTTGACGCCGTGCACGATGTTGGGCACGTCGCCCTTGCCGGGCGCGGTCAGGACGACCTTGTCGATCCCGGGGCGCAGGTGCTTCGACAGGCCCTCGCGGTCGCGCCACTTGCCGGTGTTGTCGATGAGGATGGCGTTCTTGATGCCGTACGCCGTGTAGTCCACCGACGTCGGGTCGTCGGCGTAGATGACCTTGATCTCGTTGCCGTTGGCGGAGATCGTGCTGCTGTCCTCGTCGACGGTGATGGTGCCCTGGAACTGGCCGTGCACGGAGTCGCGGCGCAGCAGCGAGGCGCGCTTGATCAGGTCCTGCTCGCCGCCGCCGCGCACCACGATGGCGCGCAGCCTGAGGCCGTTGCCGGAGCCGGACTTCTCGATCAGCAGCCGGGCCACCAGGCGGCCGATGCGGCCGAAGCCGTAGAGGACGACATCGCGCCCCTCGCGGCGCTCGATCTTGTTGGCGCCGGTGGCGCCGGCGACGGCCTCGGCGGTGAACTCCGGCACCGTCAGGCCCCGGTCGTCGGCCTTGTAGGTCGCGGCGAGCATGCCGATGTCGATCTGGGAGGGGCCGAGGTCGAGCGTGGTGAGCGCCTGGAGGAACGGCAGGGTCTCGGTGACCGAGAGCTCCTCGCCCGCGATCTGCCGGGCGAACCGGTGGGTCTTCAGGATGCTGACCACCGACTTGTTCACCAAGGAGCGGCTGTGCAGCAGGACGGTGACGTCCCGCTCGCGGTGCAGCTTCCCGATGATCGGGATCATCGACTCCGCGATCTCCTCGCGGTTGTTCCAGTTGGTGAACGAGTCGTCGTTGACAGTCACAGATCTATCTTTCGAGCTAGGCGGCGCTCATATGGTAACCACACGATACTTCGGGCTTTCGGGTGGTCGAACGCGGGGTGCTCTCGCGGGTGCGAGGGCGTACCGGAAGGGGAGCGGGCCGATGGAGCTTGAACTGCGGCACCTGCGTGTGCTGTGTGCGATCGCCGACGCGGGGAGCGTGGGCCGGGCGGCGTCCGTGCTGGGGTACTCCCAGCCCGCCGTGAGCACCCAACTCAGGCGTATCGAGCGGCACTTCGGCGAGCCACTGTTCGAGCGCGGGGCGATGGGAGTACGGCCGACCCCGTACGGCGCCGAGGTCGTCGCCCGGGCACGGGACGTCCTGGCCCGCGCCGGCGCGATCGGGCGGGGTCCGGCGCCGGGCGCGCCGGGCGTCCGCCGGGCCCTGCGGGTGGCGTCGACCAACTCGCCGATGCTGTCGGGCACCGTGTCGGGGATGCGCGCCAGACAGCCGGACGTGCCGCTCGCCGTGAGCAGTGTGTATTCCTCCTCGCGGATCGTCGAGCTGCTGGAGGAGGGCGCGGTGGACGCGGCCATCGCCGCCGACTATCCCGGGATGGAGCTCAGGCATTCGGCGGCCGTGACACACCGCGGAATCGTCACCGAGCCGAGCTTCGTGGCCCTGCCGCCGGGCCACCGGGCGGCCCGGCGCGCCGAGGTGCCCCTCGCGGAGCTGGCCGGGGACGCGTGGTTCCTCACGCCGGACGACGGGGCGGGCTGGCCGGGCGTGTTCTACGCGGCCTGCGCGGCGGCCGGGTTCACGCCGGTGGCCGTGCACGAATTCCTCGGCGACCAGAAGCAGTTGCAGAGCATGATCGCCGACGGGCTCGGAGTGTCCGTCGTACAGGCGACCCTGCGGCCGATTCCGCGCGTGGTGGTGAAACCGCTGGCCGGAACGCCGCTGTGGTGCCGATACGTACTGGCCTGGCGACACGACACGGTGGCCGAGGAGGTGGCGGAGGCCCTGTGCCGGGCCGCCACCGCCGCCTACCGCGACCTCGTCGCCGGGTCCCCGCACCTGAGGGCGTGGGCCGCGCGCATGTGGAGCGTGGACGGCTCGTAGGGGCGGCCGGTGCCGGATGTTATGCCCTGCCGTGCCATGTGCTATGTCACACGGCATTGTTGCGGCGGCAGGCCGTTGGGACATTGCCTCACACGCCTCACACCCCAGCCGAGGCGCATCCGTCCGTGAAGGAGCCCCGATGCGCTACCGCCCGACGCTGCCCGGACGCATGGCCTGCGCTCTGGCCCTCTGCGTCACCGTCGCGGGTCCGCTGTCGACCCCGGCGACGGCGGCACCCCAGGCCCGCACCGCCCCCGCCACCACATGGACGCAGGCCCGCAAGGCCACGCCCCCACCGACCGGCCCGACCCTCGGTGCCTCCGAGCGTCCCGCCGCACAGCACCAGCCGCTCACTCCCGCCCAACTGCCGCCCCTGGCGGCCACGTCGCCCCACCGGGAGGACCGGGAAACCGGTGCGCACACCGCCGCGACGGCGGCCTCGTGCACGCCCGCCGATTTCGGCGGCAGGACCGGTGCCGCGCTCGTCGCGTTCGTCAAGGCCTCCACCACCGACTGCGTCAACACCCTGTTCGCGGTCACCGGCACCGACGCCCGCGCGGTCTTCCGCCGGCCGCAGATGGTCACGGTCGCGAACGCCTTCAACGACGCGGCCCGCCGGTACCAAGGGGACAACTCCGCGCACGTCCAGCAGCTCGTCCTCTTCCTCCGTGCCGGCTACTACGTACAGTTCAACCACCCGGCCGACGTCGGCCCGTACGACACCCGGCTGACCCGGGCCACCATCCGCGGCCTGGACACCTTCTTCGCCCGCCGGCACTCCCGGGACGTCACGGAGGCGAACGGCGACATACTGGGCGAGGCCGTCGTCCTCACCGACAGCGCCGACCAGCAGGCCCGCTACCTGGACGTCTACCAGGAGCTGCTCGACGGGTACGACAGCTCCTACGACGCCGTCGACAGCATGCTCACGGCCGTCAACGACGTCTACACCCCCCTCTGGCGCGGCAACTGGAACCCGGACTACGTCACCGCGGTCGCCGCCGACCCGGACATCACCCGGACGCTGGAATCCTTCGCGCTCGGCCATCTGGACCTGCTCGGCACCGACCGGGCCTACCTCGACTCCAACGCCGGGATGAACCTCGCCCGCTACGTCGAGCACCCCGCCCTGCAACCCGTGGTCCGGCCCCTCGCCAAGGACCTGCTGGACACCTCGCGGATCACCGGCCCGACAGCCGGGCTGTGGGTGGCGGTCGCGAGCCAGGCCGACGCCTACGACCACGCCGACTGCTCCTACTACGACATCTGCGACCTGCCGGTCCGACTGACCCGGGCGGCCCTCCCGATCACGCACAGCTGTGACGCGACACACACCATCCGGGCGCAGGCGTTGACCGGCGCCGAGCTGGAGGCCGTCTGCGCGAGCGTGCTGGGGCAGGACCGGTACGTCCACGACCTCGTCCGGGACGAGGGGCCCGTTCCCGGTCAGTACGTGTCGACCATCGACCTCGTGATCTTCGCCGGCCGCGCCGACTACCGCACGTACGCCGGGGCGATCTACGGCGTCAGCACGGACAACGGCGGCCTCACCCTCGAAGGAGATCCGGCCGATCCGGCGAACCGACCTGTGTCGATCATGTACCAGAAGGACCACGACGACGGCTTCCCGGCCCGGGTCTGGAACCTCAACCACGAGTACACGCACTTCATCGACGCCCGCGACGACATGAAGGGCGACTTCGCCCGGCAGACGGCGGTGCCCGACGTGTGGTGGATCGAAGGGCTGGCCGAGTACGCCTCCTACGGCTACCGCGGCCTCGCCGACGAGCAGGCGGTCGCGGAGGCGGGCAAGCACACCTACCGGCTCAGCACGCTGTTCCAGAACACCTACGCCAACAGCGACGTGACGCGCACGTATCCCTGGGGCTACCTCGCGGTCCGCTACATGTTCGAGCGGCACCCGGCGGACATCCAGCGGATGCTGGCCCGATTCCGCGTCGGCGACTATCCGGGCGGCTACGCCGTCTACGCCACCGGCATCGGCACCCGCTACGACGCCGACTTCGACCAGTGGCTCACCGCGTGCGCCGCAGGCGCGTGCTCCTGACGGACATCAGGTGCTGAGCGGCGGCAGGCGCAGGTCCGCGGTCACGCCTTTGCCGCCGTTCAGCGGCCCGGCCCGCAGGTCGGCACAGAGCATGGCGACCAGCCTCAGCCCGTGACCGCCGATCCGGCGGCCGTCCCTGGGCTGGAGCTCCGGCAGGAGGGCGGAGGTGTCCCACACGGTGATGTGCAGCACATTCGCGCCGGGCGACAGCTCCAGCAGCAGCCCGCACGGGCCGGGAGCGTGCCGCAGCGCGTTGGTCACCAGCTCGCTGACCACCAGCTGGGCATCCTGGCTCACCCGCTGGCCGGGGAGATATCCCAGGCGTCCCAGGAACGCCGCGACCGCCCGCCGCGCGTCGACGCTGCGCAGGGTGTCGGCGTCCCAGGTGGCGCCGTAGCGCAGCGGAGTGGGAGCGCGGTAGTCCTGCCCATCCGTCGCCTGATTCCTAAGCGGGATGACCATGTTCCATGTGCCTTCGTGTGGGGGGATCCTTGTCGTCGGGTAACCGGCGGCCGGCCTGCGTCGGACTAGCGGCTACCCGCAGGCGCCCCGGTCATGACCGCAATGTGGGATCAATCGGCCAGGCCTGCGAGACGGCGGATCATTAGGGTCGCGGTCATGACAGAAGTGCTGCCCGAGTTCCCCTACCACCCCGACCCTCTGGCCACCGGTTCCGCGGTGGCCGCCCCCGGGGCCTGCGCGTGCTGCGGGCGGGAACGCGGGTACCACTACACCGGCCCGGTGTACGGGGCCGGGGAGCCGGACGGCCCGCTGTGCCCGTGGTGCATCGCGGACGGGAGCGCGGCCGCCCGGTACGGGGCGCTCTTCTGCGGGGACGCCGCCGGCGACGGCGTACCCCGAGAGGTCCTGGTGGCCATCGCGGAGCGCACGCCTGGTTTTTCGGCGTGGCAGGACCCGCAGTGGCTGCTGCACTGCGGTGACGGGGCGGCCTTCCTGGGGCTCGCGGGGGCGGAAGAGTTCGCGGATCACCCGGACGCGCTCGCGATGCTGGGTCAGGAGATGCGCGGCTGGGGGTGGCCGGCCGGCCAGGTCGCGGAGTTCCTCGGCGCGCTGGACAAGGACGGTCAGCCCACCGCCTGCCTCTTCCGGTGCCGGGTCTGTGCGGCGCACCTCGCCTACGCGGACTTCACCTAGTCGCGCCGCAGGAGCAGGGGAGGGGCCGGCTCGGCCGGCCCCTCCGCGCGGGTCCTACAGGTTCACGGCCCGCATGCCGGCCTCGTCGTAGCGTTCTCCGGCGGGCTTGGGCAGTTCGGCGTCGATACGGGCCAGGTCCTCCTTGGTCAGCTCCACGTCGATCGCGGCGGCGTTCTGCTCGAGGTAGCCGCGGCGCTTGGTGCCCGGGATCGGGACCAGGTCCTCGCCCTGCGCCAGCACCCAGGCGATCGCCAGCTGGGCCGGTGTCACGCTCTTCTCGGCGGCGATCTCCTTCACCTTCTCGGCGAGCCTCTGGTTCACCTCCAGGTTGTCACCGGTGAAGCGGGGGCCGCTGCGGCGCCAGTCCTCCTTGTCGAGTTCGTCGGGCGAGGAGAACCGGCCCGCGAGGAAGCCGCGGCCCAGGGGCGAGTAGGGGACGAAGCCGATGCCGAGCTCCCGGCACGTCGGCAGGACCTCGGCCTCCGGGTCGCGCGTCCACAGCGAGTACTCGGTCTGCACGGCCGTGATCGGGTGGACGGCGTTCGCGCGGCGCAGGGTCTCCGGCCCCGCCTCGCTCAGGCCGATGTACCGCACCTTGCCCTCGGCGACCAGCTCTGCCAGCGCGCCGACGGTCTCCTCGATGGGGACGTTCGGGTCGACGCGGTGCTGGTAGTAGAGGTCGATGTAGTCGGTGCCGAGCCGCTTGAGCGAGCCGTGCACCGAGCTGCGGACGTGCTCGGCCGAGCCGTCCTGCCGGCCCACCGTGCTCATGTCGCCGGGGACGGCGTCGTCCATGCGGTAGTTGAACTTGGTGGCGATCACATACTCGTCGCGATGGCCCTTGATCGCCTGGCCCACGAGCGTCTCGTTCGTGAGCGGGCCGTAGACCTGCGCGGTGTCGAGGAAGTCGATGCCCAGTTCGAGGGCGCGCCGGATGGTCTGGACGCCTTCGTCCTGATCGGCGGAGCCGTAGAAGGCGGACATGCCCATGCAGCCGAGGCCGATGGCTGACACCTCGAGGTCCCGCAGCCTGCGCTGCTTCATATGAGTCCAGCCTTTCCTGCGGAGTGGATCGTCTCTCGGTCAAGGACGCTAGGACTTGAAGCGCACTCCAAGTCAAGCGTGGAGCCCACCGACCGCTGTCCTCCGTGACCGGCCGAGGAGCGCCGTGGCGATCCGTACGAAGGACCGGACGAGCGGAGTGCTCCGGTCGCTGTTCCAGGCGATGACGAGGTCGCTGGGCGGTACCCCGGTCAGGGGCACAGCGGTGAGGCCCGCGGGCAGGTGAACGGGGAGCGGCGCGAGCCCCACGGTGCCGTCCCACAGCACGGACTGTAGGCACTCATGGGCCGTGCGCACGACGGGACCGTCGCGGTCGTCCGGCCGGCCGGTCGCCCCCGTGGCCGGCCCCGCGAGCCCGGCCGGGGCCGTCCGGGCCCCGCACGGGTCGGTCCAGAAGGCCCGCCACACGGGATCCGTCCCGTCGGGGAACCGGAACCACTGGCGGTCGGCCAGCTCCGCCACGCCCAGCCGCCGGTGTCCGGCCAGGGGATCGTCGACGCGCAGGATCACACCGACCGGGTCCGAGCGCAGTACGCGCAGGGCGATGCCCGTGTCGTCGAAGGGCGCCCGGGTCAGGGCCACGTCCACGAGGCCGGCCCGCAGCCCCGTGGTCGGGTCGGTCAGGTCGGACTCACGGACGCGGACCCGCACGGTGGGGTGTCGCTCCCGGAAGACGGCCGACAGCCGGGCGCCCGCCTGCTGCGCGCTGTCGGCGAGGGTACCGAGGGTCAGGGTGGGCACGGCGGCGGCGACGCGGTCGCGCGCCTGGTCGGCCCGGGCCAGCAGGACGCGCGCCTCGTCGTAGAGCCGGCCCCCGGCAGGAGTGAGGGTCACTCCGGCCGGGGACCTCAGCAGCAGCTCGCAGCCGAGGTCGCTCTCCAGCTGCCTGATGGCCCGGCTGAGCGGCGGCTGGGTCATGTTCAGCCGCGTGGCGGCCCTGCCGAAGTGCAGTTCCTCGGCGACGGCCACGAAGTACCGCAGGGTGCGTAGCTCCATCACCGGCCACGATACCCGCGCGGTATCGGGGGTGCCGGATCGGTCTTGGACGCCCCCGGGCTCCGCGCGGTGCACTGGGACGAGCGGCAGTTCGCCGACCGTTGCCCGTACCGAGGAGCCGTAGTGACCCAGCCCGTGACGCAGGACCCCGTCGTCGACGTGACCGGCGCCCAGGAACTCGCGGAGGACCTCCTGGTCGTTCCCGACCGGGGCGTAGACCTGGTGCCGAACATAGGCGTCATCGGTGGACGGCACTCCGTCCTGGTCGTCGACACCGGCATGGGATCCGCGAACGCGGAGGCGGTGCTGACCCTCGCGGCCGAGTACGCCGGGGGACGGAAGCTCTTCCTGACGACCACTCACTTCCACCCCGAGCACGCGTTCGGCGCACAGGTCTTCAAGGAGCATGCGACGTACGTGGTCAACGCGGCCCAGGCCGAGGACCTGAAGGTGAAGGGGCCGGGCTACCTGGGCATGTTCCGGGGGCTGGGCGAGTCCGTTGCCCAGCGGCTGCGGGGCGTGGAGCTCGTGGAGCCCGACGTCGTCTACGACCGGACCTACGACCTCGACCTCGGCGGACGGGTCGTCCGGCTGGAGGCCACCGGCCGCGCGCACAGCAGGGGCGACCAGGTGGTGCGGGTGCCGGACGCGGACGTCCTGTTCACCGGGGACCTCGTGGAGGCGGGGCAGTTCGCGATCTTCCCCTGGTTCCCGCCGCACGACACCGACGTGTCCGGCCTGCGCTGGCTCACGGTGATGGAGCGGCTGGCCGCCCGGCCGTCCCGTGTGGTGGTGCCCGGGCACGGGGCGATCGGCGGACCGCGGCTGCTGGCCGACGTACGCGACTACCTGCGGCTGCTGCGGGACGAGACCTGGGCGCGTCGCGACACCGCGGTGAGCGAGAGCACCATCGTCGAGGAGGTCTCGGCCCTGATGATCGAGCGGCACCCCGAGTGGGCCGGGCGGGAGTGGATCGAGAAGGGCGTGGGGTGCCTGTGCGCGGAACATCCGCACCAGGAGCGGCTGCCCATGAGATGATCGTCTCTCTGTTTGGACCGGTGGGCGGGGGGAGCGCGAATGCAAACGGACGTGGCCGGGGTCCGGGCACCGTCGGGGCCGGCCGTGGACGCGGCGCGGCTGGTGTGCGCGGAGTACGCGGACGAGGCGCTCCACCACCACTCGCTGCGGGCGTACTTCTTCGGTGCGGCCTGGGCCGAGGCCCGCGGCCTCGACTTCGACCGTGAGCTGCTGTTCGTCTCCGCGATGCTGCACGACCTGGCCCTCACCCCGCCCTTCGACAGTCATACGCTGCCGTTCGAGGAGGCCGGCGGCCATCTGGCCCGGGTCTTCACGGCCGGCCTCGGCTGGCCGGCCGAGCGGCGCGACCGGGCGGCGGAACTGATCGTGCTGCACATGCGGGACGACGTGGCGCCCGAAGTGGACGTGGAGAGCCGCCTGTTGCAGGTCGGTACGAGCGCCGATGTCTCCGGCACCGGATTCGGCATGTTCGACCCCGGCTTCTGCGAGGCCCTGGTCGCCGCCTACCCCCGCCGTGGCTTCGCCGCCTCCTTCGTACACCTCTTCCGCGACCAGGCCCGTCGCAAGCCCGGCTGCGCGGCGGCGGAACTGGTCGCGGGGGACTGGGCGGAGCGCACACTGGCCCATCCGCTGGAACGGGGCTGACAGGGCGGCGGCTTCCCTACCGGCATCGCCACCAGCGGCGTAGTGCTGTCCACCCTCCGTCAGGCGGCGGACCTGGACCACGCCCGCACGGTGCTGTCCGGCGGCTGCCTCGACGCCGACCCGGAGGTGCACCGGGTGCTGACGGAGAAGGTGTTCCCCAGCAGGCGACCGTCACGACCGTGGCCGACCGGGCAGCGGCGGTCTGACGGACCCGCGCGGCCGGTGAGCGGGGTACCGGCGGGCTCGGCGCGGATGCGATGATCACGGGGATGTCCGACGAACCCCCGCTCACCCACCGCGACAGGAGCCCGCAGTGAGCAGTGTCCACCACGACGTCGCCACGCTTCCCCCGGCCCGGGTCGAGGAGGTCGGCGACGGCGTCTTCGCCTACATCCAGCCGGACGGGACCTGGTGGGTCAACAACACCGGCTTCCTCGTCGGCCGGCGTGGGGTGATCAGCGTCGACGCCTGCTCCACGGTCCGCCGCACCCGCGCCTACCTGGACGCCATAGCCAAGGTCACGCCGCAGCCGGTGCGCACGGTCGTCAACACCCACCACCACGGCGACCACACCTTCGGCAACCACCTCTTCAACGGCGCCACGATCGTCGGACACGAGGCCACCCGGGCGGGCGTTCTCGAATGGGGCGAGCCGAAGGACGCGCCGTTCTGGACGGAGGTCGACTGGGGCGAGTTCGTCCTCGAGCCGCCGTTCCTCACCTACACCGACTCGGTGACCGTGTGGGCCGACGACCTGCGCGCCGAGGTACGTCACGTGGGGATGCCGGCGCATACGACGAACGACTCGATCGTCTGGCTGCCGGAGCGCGGACTGCTGTTCAGCGGTGACGTGTTGTTCAACGGGGGCACACCGTTCCTGCTCCAGGGGTCGGTGGCCGGTGCGATCCAGGTCCTCGAGGAGGTCGTCAGACCGCTCGGCGCGACGACCATCGTCCCCGGGCACGGCCCCGTCGCGGGGCCCGAGGTCATCGATGACGTCCTCGGGTATCTGCGGTTCGTGCAGAAGGCCGCCCGCGACGGCCGCGACGCCGGGCTGACTCCGCTTCAGACCGCCCGCGAACTGGACCTGGGGGAGTACGGCGAACTGCTCGACCGGGAGCGGATCGTCGGCAACCTGCACCGGGCCTACGCGGAGTTGGAGGACGGACCGCTCGGCCGGCGCATCGACGCCGTGGCCGCGCTCAGGGACATGGTCACCTACAACGGCGGCCGTCCCCTCACCTGCCTGGCCTGACCCCCTCAGCTCGCCGCCAACACCCGCTCCACAGCCGCCCGGCCGATCTCGATGAGGGAGAGGCCGCGCAGGACGGCCCGGCCGCGTGCGCGTCGGACCGTCGCCCGGTCCACCTCTCCGTATGCGTCGAAGAACCGGGAGCCGGCCTCGGCCGGAAGAAGCGGCCACGCGGCCGAGAGGTCGGCCGCCGGATCCCCGGCGCAGATGTCACCGAAGTCGATCACACCGGAGAGCGTGTCCGCCGAGACGACTACATTGGCCGGGTGGAGGTCGCCGTGCAGCCAGACCGGCGGCGACGTCCGTTCCGGTGCCGCCACGGCGTCGTCCCACACGGCCCGGTCGCCGTCGGCGTCGACCCGGTCACCGACGGTCTCCAGCTGACGGTGGAGATCGTCCGTGCGGGAGCCGAGGGGAGCGCTCCGGAGCGGATTGACCGGAGCGTCGGCGGGAGCCTCCCGGTGAAGTGCCCGGAGGAAGCCGGCGAGAAGGCCGGCCGCGTGCCGCCCGCGGCTGATCGGCGCACGGTCACCCGGTTCGCCGGGCACCCAGCTCACCACGTTCCACGGTCTCGCGAAACGAGCGGAGGGTTCGCCGGCCCGCACCGGCACGGGCGTGGGGAGCGGAAGACCCGGGGCCAGGACGGGCAGCCACCGACGCTCGTTGCGCAGCAGTAAGCGCACAAGGCGCTCATCGACGTCGGTGTCGGTCATGGCCCCACGATCGCACGGGCCGACGTGCCGCCGGACGTTGCCGGTGTGCCTGGAGCAAAGCCGGGCAGTAGGTGTGGCGTGCGGGGGTGTGGGATCTTCAGGGCGCATCGGTCGCGTGTGCGAATTGCGGAAAGAACGAAGAAGGGTGGCGGCATGGTCGACACCATCACTGACGGTCAACACGAATTCCCGGGCGGGCAGAAGGGCGCGAAACGCGTCGCGAGTCTCCCACGGCAGGTGCGCGAGGACCTCACCCGCAGGCTCCGCCGGAACCGGCGCGCCTTCCGCAAGGAGGACGTCCAGGTCATCGAGCCACCACTGCTGCGGCGCGCGGTCGGGGCCTCGGCCCTCGGCAATTGCATGGAGTGGTTCGACTTCGGCGTCTACAGCTACCTGGCCGCGACGATCGGCAAGGTCTTCTTCCCGGGCGCCTCACCCGCCGCCCAAGTGATCTCCTCCTTCGCGACCTTCGCCGCCGCGTTCGTCGTACGCCCGCTCGGCGGCCTCGTCTTCGGCCCCCTCGGCGACCGCCTCGGCCGGCAGAAGGTACTCGCCACCACCATGATCATGATGGCGATAGGCACCTTCGCCATCGGGCTGATCCCCGCCTACGGCACCATCGGCATCGCCGCTCCCGTGCTGCTGCTCCTCGCCCGCATGGTGCAGGGGTTCTCCACGGGCGGTGAGTACGGCGGTGCCACCACCTTCGTCGCCGAGTACTCGCCGGACCGCCGGCGCGGATTCCTCTCCAGCTGGCTCGACTTCGGCACCTTCGTCGGCTACGCCCTCGGCTCCGCGCTGGTCACCCTGCTGAACCTGATGCTGACCGACGCCCAGATGCTCTCCTGGGGCTGGCGGATCCCGTTCCTGATCGCCGGGCCGCTCGGTGTGATCGGTCTCTACATGCGGCTCAAGCTGGAGGAATCGCCCGCCTTCCAGCAGCAGTTGGACGAACACGAGAAGAGCCTCGCCCAGGAGTCGGCGGGCAGTGAACTCAAGGCGATCGTCAGGAACCACTGGCGGGCGCTGCTTGTGTGCGTCGGTCTGGTGCTGCTCTACAACGTCACCAACTACATGGTCACCGGCTTCCTGCCGACGTATCAGACGGAGACGCTGAACCGCTCCAGCAGCTTCGCCGATGTCCTCGTGCTGGCCGGCATGGTGTGGATCGTCGTACTGATCACCTTCATCGGCCGGCTCAGCGACCGGGTGGGCAGGCGCCCGGTCTACGGGGTCGCCGCGGCCGCGATGGTCGTCCTGGCGGTCCCGGCCTTCCTGCTGATCAAGATGCACGGCACCTGGGGCCCGGTCCTCGGAGTGCTCCTGCTCTCCACCCTGCTGGCCTGCTTCGCCGCGCCGAGCGCGGCCACCCTGCCCGCGCTCTTCCCGACGGCCGTGCGCTACGCGGCCATGGGCATCGGCTTCAACTTCGCCGTCGCGGCCTTCGGCGGTACCACGCCGCTGGTCACGGAGGCCCTGGTGAACCTCACAGGGAACGACATGATGCCCGCCTTCTATCTCATGCTGGCCGGAGCCATCGGCCTGGTGACGGTGTGGTTCCTGCCGGAGAGCGCCCAGGTACCGCTCAACGGCTCCCAGCCGATGGTCGGTTCGAAGGAGGAGCGGCGGGAGCTGATCACCGCCTCGGAGGAACTGTACGTCGCCGCGGGGGCGCACGCCGGGCGGCGCTGACCCGCGCCGGACGCGGGGTCGGGCCCACAGGGGGTCAGTCCCCCAGGGGGTAGGTCACCACCCGGGGGAACCCCTCCGGCCTGCTGTTGCCGGTGTACGTCAGGGTGATCCGGGTGTAATGCTGAAGCTGCGGGTGCTTCTTCCAGGGCTTCGGGCGGTCGAGCCGCATGGTCACCGCGTACGCGTGGAATCTGCCCGCCGCACAGAACGGCTTGCAGTCGTTCACCAGGTTCACACCCGTGGCCGTCGCCGACATCGGACCCCACTGCGACCAGCGCATCCTGGCGAGGCGGCTGTTGCCGTCACCGCAGGCCAGGATGAAGGCGGCCGGGTGTACGTCCGGATGCCCGAAGCAGTCGATGAGGACGGGCCTGGTCTGCCGTGCCGCCGTGCTGCTCGCGGCCGACGCCGCGGCCGACGCCGCGGCCGACGACGAGGCTGGCGCCGTGGCGGCGGCCGGGGGCACGGCCGCCGCGAGCAGCGCGCCCGTCCAGAGCGTGATCGCTGTCCATACAACCGGTCCGCGCATCTCGACACCGCCCGTTCACGATCGACTCTGTTTCGACGCTACGACCGTCCTGGGCGATGCACCACTCGCACGGGGTAACCACCCTCGTTGTGTGTTCCTACGAATTTGCGCGTGAGGGGTTACCGCTTGGACAGCTGATTGATAGGAAACTTTCCTATCAAGTCCCCTCGCGGGCCAACTCGCCACCCCCCACACCCACTTGGAGCCCCCCGTGTCGCATCCCGACCGTGAAGCAGCCCCCACCCCTGTCTCCCGCAGGACCGTCGTCGCCGTGATCGGCGCCGTTGCGTCCGGAGCTCTGCTCAGTGTCCCGCGAGCCGCCGCGAAGTCGGCGGCCGCCCCGGGGCTCGACGACCCGGCGAAGAAGGAGATCGCCATGAAGCTGGTGTCGAGCGCGGAGAACTCCTCGCTCGACTGGAAGGCCCAGTACAAGTACATAGAGGACATCGGAGACGGCCGCGGCTACACCGCCGGCATCATCGGCTTCTGCTCGGGCACCGGCGACATGCTCGACCTCGTGCAGCTCTACACCGACCGCAAGCCCGGCAACGTCCTCGCCAAGTACCTCCCGGCTCTGCGCAGGGTCAACGGCAGCGACTCGCACGACGGCCTCGACCCGGACTTCCCCAAGGACTGGCGCAAGGCCGCCCAGGACACGGCGTTCCAGCAGGCGCAGAACGACGAACGCGACCGCGTGTACTTCAACCCCGCCGTCACGCAGGGCAAGGCGGACGGGCTGCGCGCCCTCGGCCAGTTCACCTATTACGACGCCATCGTCATGCACGGCGACGGCGACGACCCCACCAGCTTCCGCAACATCCGCAAGCGTGCCCTGCGCAGCGCCAAGCCGCCGGCCCAGGGCGGCGACGAGACCACGTACCTGGGCGCCTTCCTCGACGCCCGGGTGTGGGCCATGAAACAGGAGGAGGCCCACAGCGACACCACCCGGGTCGACACCGAACAGCGCGTCTTCCTGCGCAAGGGCAACCTCGACCTGAACCCGCCCCTGGACTGGAAGGTGTACGGCGACAGCTACCACATCGGCTGAGGCCGGACGGCGTGATGCCGTGGGCCCCGTCCCGCCTCGCGCGGGACGGGGCCCACTCGGTACCGCCGGGGCTAACGGGTGGTGAAGGCACCGCCGTTGACGTGGATGGTCTGGCCGGTGATGTGCCGGGGGCCGGGCGACGCCAGGAAGTGCGCGGTCGCGGCGATGTCGTCCACCGTGCCCGGGCTCTTGTCGTGCGTCTCCGCGACGAGGGCGCTGTGGCGCTCGTCGGTCGTCCCGCCGCGGAAGAAGTCGGTACCGACGATGTAGCCGGCGGAGATGACGTTGCAGGTGACGCCGAGCGGCCCGAGTTCGCCGGACAGCGAGGCGTTCCAGGCGGCCAGCGCGGCCTTGGCCGCACCGTAGGAGCCGCCCCGCCGCTCGGCCCCGATCGAGCCGATGCGGCAGGCCGCCGGCCGCGTTGACCAGGACGTCGACCGTGCCGAGCTGTCCGGCGACCTCCGCGACCCGGTCGGGATCGGTCGCGTCGCAGACCACGCCCCGCACACCCAGTTCCTTCGCGGCGCGTTCGACGGCGTCGCCGCGGCGTCCGGTGAGGAAGACCTCCGCCCGGTCGGCGGCGAACCTCGCGGCATGTCCGACACCACGACGGCCGCACCTGGGGCTCCAGGGCCCCCAGGGGACCCAACGGGCCCCATGCCCCCTTACTCCGCCTCGGACATCGCCGCGGCCTGGCGGCGGGAACGCCCGGGCACCCCCACCGAGTCGATCGAGATCGTCACGCCGATCCGGTGGCTGGGGAAGCTGTTCGCCGACGACCGCGGCCGCGCCCTGCGCGAAGCGGGCATCGACGCGGCCACCCTCGACCTGCTCTCCGTGATCCGCCGCTCCGGTCCGCCCTACGCCCTGAGCACCCGGGAGATCGCCCGGAGGACCCTGGTGACCGCAGGAGCGATCTCACAGCGGGTCGCCCGTGCCGAACGGGACGGCCTCGTCCGGCGAGCTCCGGGGGCAGGGGGCCGCCGGAGCGTCGAGGTGTCGCTCACCGTCGAGGGGCACGCCTCATCGAGCGGTCCGTCGACGCCGTGCTCGGCCGCGAGGCCGCGCTCGTCGCAAGCCTGTCCACGCAGGAGCGCGACACGCTCACCGGGCTGCTGGACAAGCTGATGACCGATGTCCGAACGCGTACCGCTTCCGAGCGGCGGTGAACCGCGTTCCCCGGGAACGCTTTTGCCGAACCGGCAACAGGCTTCGCATGGCGCACCCCGCTCGCCGGATGATCGGTGATCCACGTACGTCCAGGGAGGACTCATGCCACAGGCGTCCACTTCGCAGACCCCCATCGCCGAACCCACCCACCGACTGGTGTCCACCCCGGCCGGCCGCACCCACCTGGTGGAGCAGGGGAGCGGGCCACTGGTGCTGCTCGTGCACGGCTTCCCGGAGTCCTGGTACTCGTGGCGGCACCAGCTGCCGGCGCTGGCCGCCGCCGGGTACCGCGCGGTGGCGATCGACGTGCGCGGCTACGGCCGCTCCTCCAGGCCCGCGGCCGTGGACGCGTACCGCATGCTCGAGCTGGTCGAGGACAACGTCGCCGTCGTCGAAGCCCTGGGCGAGCGGTCGGCGGTGATCGTCGGGCACGACTGGGGCGCGACCATCGCCGCCACCTCCGCCCTCGTCCGGCCCGAGGTGTTCCACGCGGTCGGTCTGCTGAGCGTGCCGTACACCCCGCCGGGCGGCCCCCGGCCCAGTGAGGTCTTCGCCGGGATGGGCGGCCCCGACGAGTTCTACGTCTCCTACTTCCAGCAGCCCGGCCGGGCCGAGGCGGAGATCGAACCCGACGTACGCGGCTGGCTCGCGGGCTTCTACACGGCCCTGTCCGCCGACACCATGCCCGGCCCCGGCGCCCCGGACCCGCACTTCGTCACCCGGGGCGGAACCCTGCGCGACCGGTTCCCCACCGGCTCCCTGCCGGGCTGGCTCAGCGAGCGTGACCTCGACGTCTACGCCGGAGAGTTCGAACGGACCGGGCTTACCGGCGCGCTGAACCGCTACCGGAACATGGACCGGGACTGGGCCGACCTGGCCGGCTTCGGGGGCGCGCCCGTCACCCAGCCCTCCCTGTTCCTCGGCGGCGGCGAGGACGCGTCCACCACGTGGCTGGCCGACGCGATCGACGCCTTCCCCCGCACGCTGCCCGGCCTCCGCGCCTCGCACCTCCTCGACGGCTGCGGTCACTGGATCCAGCAGGAACGACCCGAGGAGACCAGCCGGTTCCTGGCCACCTGGCTGGATTCGCTCATGTCAATGTGACGTATCCCGCCTTCGAGCAGGCCCAGAACCCCCTAACGTTCATCGCGTGGCACGGCAGGGGAGTGGCCGACACCATGGTGTTCGTCACCGGCAGGCTGGAGGGATCGACAATGTTCCGCAAGGTGCTGGTCGCCAACCGTGGAGAGATCGCGATTCGCGCGTTCCGCGCCGGCTACGAGCTGGGCGCGCGCACGGTCGCCGTCTTCCCGCACGAGGACCGCAATTCGCTGCACCGGCTGAAGGCCGACGAGGCGTACGAGATCGGTGAACCCGGGCATCCCGTGCGGGCGTACCTGTCGGTCGAGGAGATCGTCGCCGCCGCGACCCGCGCGGGCGCGGACGCGGTCTACCCCGGCTACGGTTTCCTGTCCGAGAACCCTGAGCTGGCCCGCGCCTGCGAGGAGGCGGGCATCACCTTCGTCGGGCCCAGCGCCCACGTCCTGGAGCTGACCGGGAACAAGGCGCGCGCGGTCGCCGCCGCCCGTGAGGCGGGCGTACCGGTGCTGGGCTCCTCCGCCCCGTCGACCGACGTCGACGAACTGGTCCGGGCCGCCGAGGAGATCGGCTTCCCCCTGTTCGTGAAGGCGGTCGCGGGCGGCGGCGGGCGCGGCATGCGGCGCGTCGAGGCCCCCGCCCAGCTGCGCGAGTCCATCGAGGCGGCGGCCCGCGAGGCGGCGTCCGCGTTCGGCGACCCCACCGTGTTCCTGGAGAAGGCCGTCGTCGAGCCCCGCCACATCGAGGTGCAGATCCTCGCCGACGGCCAGGGCGACGTCATCCACCTCTTCGAGCGCGACTGCTCGTTGCAGCGCCGCCACCAGAAGGTGATCGAGCTGGCGCCCGCCCCGAACCTGGACCCGGAGCTGCGGGACCGGATCTGCGCCGACGCGGTGCGCTTCGCCCGGCAGATCGGCTACCGCAACGCCGGCACCGTGGAATTCCTGCTCGACCGCGACGGCAACCACGTATTCATCGAGATGAACCCGCGCATCCAGGTCGAGCACACCGTGACCGAGGAGGTCACCGACGTCGACCTGGTCCAGTCCCAGCTGCGCATCGCGGCCGGTGAGACGCTGGCCGACCTCGGTCTGTCCCAGGAGACGGTCACCCTGCGCGGCGCCGCCCTCCAGTGCCGTATCACCACCGAGGACCCGGCCAACGGCTTCCGTCCCGACACCGGCCGCATCAGCGCCTACCGCTCGCCGGGCGGCTCCGGCATCCGCCTCGACGGCGGCACCACCCACGCGGGTACGGAGATCAGCGCGCACTTCGACTCGATGCTGGTCAAACTCACCTGCCGGGGCCGGGACTTCAAGGCCGCGATCGGCCGGGCCCGGCGTGCCGTGGCCGAGTTCCGCATCCGCGGCGTGGCCACGAACATCCCGTTCCTGCAAGCCGTCCTGGACGACCCGGACTTCCAGGCCGGACGGATCACCACCTCGTTCATCGAGCAGCGCCCGCACCTGCTCACCGCGCGTTCCTCCGCGGACCGCGGCACCAAGCTGCTCACCTATCTCGCCGACATCACCGTCAACAAGCCGCACGGCGAGCGGCCCCCGCTGATCGACCCGGTCACCAAGCTGCCCCCGCTGCCCGCCGGTGAGCCGCCCGCGGGTTCCCGGCAGCGGCTCGTCCAGCTCGGCCCGGAGGGCTTCGCCCACTGGCTGCGCGAGTCGCCGACCATCGGCGTCACCGACACCACGTTCCGCGACGCCCACCAGTCGCTGCTCGCCACCCGCGTGCGCACCAAGGACCTCCTCGCCGTGGCCCCGGTGGTCGCCCGGACCCTGCCCGAGCTGCTGTCCCTGGAATGCTGGGGCGGCGCCACCTACGACGTCGCCCTGCGCTTCCTCGCCGAGGACCCCTGGGAGCGCCTCGCGGCCCTGCGGGAGGCCGTGCCCAACATCTGCCTTCAGATGCTGCTGCGCGGCCGCAACACGGTGGGCTACACGCCGTACCCGACCGAGGTGACCGACGCCTTCGTGCAGGAGGCCGCCGCCACCGGCATCGACATCTTCCGGATCTTCGACGCGCTCAACGACGTCGGCCAGATGCGGCCCGCCATCGAAGCCGTACGGGAGACCGGCACGGCGATCGCCGAAGTCGCCCTCTGCTACACCGCCGACCTGTCCGACCCCGGCGAGCGCCTGTACACCCTCGACTACTACCTCCGCCTGGCCGAGCAGATCGTCGAGGCGGGCGCCCACGTCCTGGCCGTCAAGGACATGGCGGGCCTGCTGCGCGCCCCGGCCGCCGCGAAGCTCGTCTCGGCCCTGCGCCGGGAGTTCGACCTGCCGGTGCACCTGCACACCCACGACACCGCGGGCGGCCAGCTGGCCACGTATCTCGCCGCGGTCCAGGCCGGCGCGGACGCGGTGGACGGCGCGGTGGCCTCCATGGCGGGTACGACCTCCCAGCCGTCGCTGTCGGCGATCGTGGCCGCGACCGACCACTCCGACCGGCCCACCGGTCTCGATCTCCAGGCCGTCGGCGACCTGGAGCCGTACTGGGAGAGCGTCCGCCGCATCTACGCGCCCTTCGAGGCGGGCCTGGCCTCACCGACCGGACGCGTCTACCACCACGAGATCCCCGGCGGCCAGCTGTCCAACCTGCGCACCCAGGCGGTGGCGCTCGGCCTCGGCGACCGCTTCGAGGACATCGAGGCGATGTACGCCGCCGCCGACCGCATGCTGGGCCGCCTGGTCAAGGTCACCCCGTCCTCCAAGGTGGTCGGTGACCTCGCCCTGCACCTGGTCGGTGCCGGGGTGAGCCCGGCGGACTTCGAGGCGGAGCCGAACCGGTACGACATCCCCGACTCCGTCATCGGCTTCCTGCGCGGCGAGCTGGGCACCCCGCCCGGCGGCTGGCCCGAGCCGTTCCGCAGCAAGGCCCTTCAGGGCCGCGCCGAGGCCAAGCCGGTGCAGCGGCTGTCCGCCGAGGACCGCGAGGGCCTGGAGAAGTCCCCCCGCGCGACCCTCAACCGGCTGCTGTTCCCCGGTCCCACGCGCGAGTTCGACACCCACCGCCAGGCCTTCGGCGACACCAGCGTCCTGGACAGCAAGGCCTTCTTCTACGGGCTGCGGCCCGCGAAGGAGTACGCCGTCGACCTCGAGCCCGGCGTACGGCTGCTGATCGAGCTCCAGGCCGTCGGCGACGCCGACGAACGCGGCATGCGCGCCGTGATGGCCACGCTGAACGGTCAGCTCCGGCCGATCCAGGTACGGGACAAGGCGGCCGCCTCCGACGTCCCGGTCACCGAGAAGGCCGACCGGAGCAACCCCGGCCACGTCGCAGCGCCGTTCGCCGGAGTGGTGACGCTCGCGGTCACCGAGGGCACCGAGGTGGAGGCCGGGGCGACGGTGGCGACCATCGAGGCGATGAAGATGGAGGCCACCATCACCGCGAGCAAGGCGGGCCGCGTGTCCCGCCTGGCCATCAACCGGATCCAGCAGGTCGAGGGCGGCGATCTGCTCGTCGAGATCGCCTGAGCCGGCCGGGCCCCCGCCAACCGTTCCCGGCCCGCCGACGGCACCGTACCGAGCCGTCGGCGGGCCGCCAGGGCGTGTCGTCGCATTCCCGTTCTGCCCCGCGACGCCTGGCACGCTCCCGGCCTTCGGCCGGCCACGCACCAGACGCCGCGGAGCCGCCCTTCGGGCGACGACGGGAATGCGACGACGGGCCCTGGGCCCGGCTCAGACGCGGCTCCACTCGAGCCGCAGCGCGCGTCCCTGCGCGCGGCCCGCTTCGGCGGCCGGGGTGCGGGTGGCCGGGTCGAGCGCGTTGGGGCCGATCGCGGCCAGGGAGGCCTCGTCGGGCTCGACGACCAGCACCTGGGCGCCCTGGGCGCGCAGCTCCGCCACGGCCTGTTCCAGCGGCGCGTCACTCGGGAACGGCTCGGTGCCCCCCATCGGCACGACCACCAGCACCCGCGAAGCGCCGGAGGCGTAGTCGGCGTTGGCGATGGAACGCACGCCGCCGTCGACGTACCGGCGCCCGTCGATCGTCACGGGCGGCCACACACCCGGCACCGCGCAGCTCGCCGCGACGGCGTCCACCAGGTGCACCCCGGAGGCGCTGTCGAACACCCGCGGTTCCCCGGTCTCGGCGTCCACCGCGACGATCCTCAGCGCCCGCGCGGGCCACAGGTGCACCGGCAGCCGCGACTCGATCACCGCCCGGCGTTCGGGCTCCGGCACGGTCGTCGCGCCCAGCGCCACCTTGCCGACCGCCCGCCGCATGTCCGCCACGGTCGCGGCACCGCCCATCGCGGCGGCGATGTCCGCGGCGAACCCCTCCAGATCCATCTCCGCCATGATCTCGGCGGCCTGTGACGCGGGGTCCGCCTGCCGGGCGTACAACTCCGCCAACTCAAGTCCACTGCCCAGCTGCGCCGCGACGGCCGACCCGGCCGAGGTCCCGATGATCACGTCGGCCCCCGTCACGTCCTGTCCGCCGTCGGCCAGCCCCGCCAGCAGTCCGGTGATCCAGGCGATACCGCCGACCCCGCCGCCGCCCAGCACCAACGCCTCAGTCATGCCCCACCCTTTTGTTCGTCGTGTCCATGCAAGGACAAGTATGGGTGGGGAAGGCCGTACGCGTGGGGTGTGTCGTCACCTCCGGGCGTGCCGCGCGGCGCGCCCGGGTGCGACGGCTCGCGGAGGGGGGCGGGTCAGGTCTGGGGCGGGTTGTCCCGGCCCTGCTCGCGGCCCAGCTGGTCCTTCAGCTGCTCCTGGGCCGTGTCGACCGGGCGGCTGTACTTGTCCTGGGTCCTGTCGTCGACGTAGTCACCGGCCTTGTCGACGCCCTTGGACGCCTGGCTCTCATGGCCCTTCAGCATGCTCTTGAGCTTGTCCATCATGGACATGGTGTCTGCCTCCTCGGCGGAACGGGCCCCCGGCGGAACGGGCCCCGTTACCAGGGTCGGCACAGGCCCGCTGATCCGCATCTCGGGCGGCCGGTCAGGCCTCCGCCGTGAAGGGGCGGACACGGGCGATGAGCAGGGCGACGTCGTCGTGGTTCGCGGGATGCCTCAAGTCGTGCAGGAGCCGGTCGCAGGTCTCCTCCAGAGGGGAGTCCGGCTTGTCGAGGAGGTGCAGCAGGATCTCGAGGCGCTCGTCGATGGAGTCCTCGCGCGTCTCGACCAGTCCGTCGGTGTACAGGACCAGCTGGTCGCCGGGGGCGAGCGAGACCGTGGCGGTCTCGAAGGGCACACCGCCGACGCCGAGCGGTGCGCCGGTCGGCAGGTCCAGCAGACAGGGGTGCTCGCCGCGGCGGACCAGGGCGGGCGGGAGGTGGCCGGCGGTGGCGAGGTGGCACTCGGCGCTCCGGGCGTCGTAGACGGCGTACACGCAGGTGGCGATGTACTGCTCCAGCCGTGAGGTGAGCGCGTCGAGGTGGTGGAGCACCTGGGCGGGGTCGAGATCGAGGTCGGCGTAGGCGGTGGTGGCGGTGCGCAGCCGGCCCATGGTGGCGGCTGCGTCGATACCGCTGCCCATGACGTCGCCCACGACGAGGGCCGTGCGGGCGCTGTCGAGCGGGACGACGTCGTACCAGTCGCCGCCGACCTCGTAGGCGGCCTGCGCGGGCTGGTACCGGGAGGCCACCTGAAGCCCGGGCAGGCGCGGCGGGTGATCGGGCAGCAGACTGCGCTGGAGGGCCTCGGCCGCGTTGCGCACGCTCTGGTGCGCGCGGGCGTTGTCGATGCACACCGCGGCGCGGGAGGCCAGCTCGACCGCGATGGCCATGTCGTCCTCGTCGAAGGGCCGCGGATCGCGGGCGCGGGACAGACCGAGGAAGCCGATGGTGGTGCCGCGGGCGGCGAGCGGCACGGCGAGGTAGGAGTGCACTCCGGCACGGGCCAGCAGGGTGGCCGACTGCTCGTCCCGGGCGATGCGCGACAGGTCGTTGCCGTCGGCGTGCCGGACGAGGATGGGCTGGCCGGTGCGCACACACTGGGTGGCCAGGCGGTCGGAGGGGTAGGTGGTGATCCGGCCGGGCTGGTCGGCGGCCCGGATGGCGTCGGTGGGGTAGGAGGCCTTCACCGCGAGGGCGCGGAAGAACGTGGAGGAGCCTTCGCGGGAGGCGGGCCGGTGCTCGTCGAGGATGGAGTCGAGCACGTCGACGGCGGCGATGTCGGCGAAGGCGGGGACGGTGACCTCGGCCAGCTCCCTGGCCGTCTGTTCGACCTCCAGGGTGGTGCCGATACGGGCGGAGCCGTCGGCGATCAGGGTCAGGCGCCGCCGTGTCTCACTGGCCTCCTTGGCCGCCTTGTACCGCTCGGTGACATCCACCACGAGCTCGGCCAGGCCGAGGATCCGGCCCTGGGTGTCCTCCAGCCGGAAGAGTGAGATCGTCCACGCGTGCTGGTGCCCGGGGTCGGCCGCGGTGTGGCCCACCAGCGGCGCCTGCTCGACCATCGGCTTCCCGCTGCGCAGCACCTCGCGCATCGCGGCCTCGGCCGCGTCGAACTCCGCGCCGCTCGCGATCTCGCGGTAGTGGCGGCCGAGGTGGTCCTTCGCGGAGACGGCGTTGATGCGTTCCAGGGCGGGGTTGACGGCGACGTACCGCAGATCGCTGTCGAAGATCGCGATCCCGATGGGGGACTGGGAGATCAGCCGGGTGGACAGGGCGACGTCGCGCTCCAGCTCGTGCAGCGTGGGTGAGTCGGTGCCCAGGCCCAGGGCGTAGAAATCGCCGTGGTCGTCCAGCAGGCGCATGTTGCGCAGCTCCACCTGCCGTGTGCTGCCGTCCTTGCGGCGGATGGGAAAGGTGCCGGCCCAGCTCTGGCCGGTCTCCATGACGTGGACGAAGGTCTTGACCACCCAGTCCCAGTGATCCGCGTGGACCAGCAGCCGCGCCGCGTACTCGCCCAGCGCCTCCTCGGCGGTGTAGCCGTACAACCGTTCGGCCTCCGGGCTCCACAGAACGACCCGCCCGTCCGCGTCCAGCAGCACCGCCGAGACGGCGAGCACGTCCATCAGCCCGCTGGGCTGCGACGACTGGTCCCCCGGTCGCTCGGTTCCGGTCCGGCCGAGGATCGCCGGAGCCCAATCGGCCTGGCTCATCGCAGGCACTCCTTCCGCCGGCGGCGCGGGCCGTCCGTCGGTCCGGAGGGCGGCCCGCCTGCGCCGGAAGACGCCTTGCCTTCCATGGTCCCCCCGATGCGCCGGTCGACACACCCCGTCTTCCGAGCGCCTCTCCCGCGAGGGGCCCATCGGGCCTCAGGGGGTCAGTGCCTGCCCCTGCCTCCGTGGCCGCCCGCCTTCCGGGGGACCGCCGTGAGGTCCGACGCCGGGGACGGCGAAGCGGTGGTCGCCGAGGACGGTGCGGTGGAAGACGGCGCGCTCGCCGACGGGTCGGCTTCCCGGCCCCCCGCGGAGCCGGCCGGCGAGAACCAGGCCATGCCGGCGAGCAGGGCCGCGACGAACAGGGCGGTGCAGCCCAGCAGGACGAGCACACGGGAGCGGCGCAGGAAGGACGGGCGGGAGCGCTGCGCGGCGGCCCGGTGCACCGACGTACGCCACTCCGTGTCCGCCGCCGGGCCGGGACGGCCCGCGGTGGAGGCGGCGGGCATACGAGTGCCGGCACCCCGCGCGGGCGGTGCGGCGGCCCGCGCGGCCGGGACCTGCGGCCCGAGAGGGCCCCCGGCGGTGGCCCCGCGGTTCTGGCCGGGCAGTTCCTGCGGCAGGGGCTGTACCGCCCCGCGCCAGGCGCCGCGCCCGAACCAGTCCGCCACCTCCTCGGCCGAGGGCCGGCCCTCGGGCCGCTTGGCGAGGAGTCCGAGCAGGTAGTTCTCGAAGGCGGGCGGCAGTTCGACGCCGAGTCCGCGGGGCGGCACCGGAGCGGCGTCCAGGTGCTGGTGCAGGATCATCAGGGCGCTGTCCCCCTGGAAGGGCGGACGGCCGGTGAGGAGCTGGTAGAGCACACAGCCCAGGGAGTACACGTCGGAGGCCGGGCCGGCGGGCTTGCCCAGCGCGCGTTCCGGTGCGAGGTAGAGGCTGGTGCCGACGATCTGCCCGGTGGCGGTCAGGGCGGCACCGGGGTCGTCGAAGAAGCGGGCGATGCCGAAGTCGCCGATCTTCAGCGTGCCGTCGGCGTCCAGCAGGAGGTTGGCGGGCTTGATGTCGCGGTGCACGATGCCCTGCCGGTGGGCGGCGGCGAGCCCGGCGGCCGCCTCGGCGGCCATACGGGCGACGTGTGCGGCGGGCAGCGGCCCGGAGGTGGCGAGCAGCCGGGCGAGGCTGTCGCCCTCGACCAGTTCCATCACCAGGAACAGACCGCGCTCGTGCTCACCGAAGTCGAGTACGCCGACCACGTTCGGGTGGTTGAGGGAGCCGGCGGTCTGTGCCTCCAGATGGAAGCGGGAAGTGGCGGTGGGGTCGGAGCTCTGGGGCAGCAGCAGCTTCACCGCCACGGGTCTGCCGAGTATCTCGTCGAAGGCCCGCCAGACCTCCCCCATGGCGCCTCGCCCGATCGCGTCCTGCAACCGGTATCGGCCCGCTGCCAGCACCTGTGGTCCCACCCTCTTGCCGTACGACATCTTGACCGCCGCTCGCGTCAACTCACCACGTGGACAGGGGTGTAGGCGCTGCGGCGACCCAAGCGTAGCGGCTCCGGGAGGACCGGTTCCCCGATCCGCCCAGGTGGGGGCACGGGGGTCGTGGCGGAGGGGAGCGGCGCGACCGCCGGCCCCCTCCGCCGGGGAGCGTCAGCCCTTGCCGAGGAGCTTGTTCATCTCGGTGATCTCGGCGGTCTGCCCGGTGACGATGTCGCCGGCCATGGCCGTGGCGGGACCGTACCGGCCCTTGGTCTTCTCGGTCGTGGCCATCTCGACGGCGCCTTGGTGGTGCTCGACCATCATGGTCAGGAACATGGTGTCGAAGCCGGTGCCGGACGCCTTCGCCAGCTTCTCCATCTCCTTGTCGTCCATCATCCCGGACATGCCGGAACGGTTGGAGCGCGCGGAGTGGTTCATGCCCGGCATCGAGTCCATCGAGCTGCCGGACGCCGGCACCTCCTCGTCCCAGGACTTCAGCCAGCCGCTCATGGTCCTGATCTCCGGGTCCTGGGCCTTCTCGATGCGCGCGGCGAGGTCCTTCACCTTGGCGGAGGACGCCCGGTCGGCGGCGAGACGGGCCATCTCCAGCGCCTGCTGGTGGTGGGGGATCATGCCCTGGGCGAAGGAGACGTCCTGGGCGTTGTGGGCGCCCGCCGTGGCGGTGGCGCTCGCCGACGGCGAGGTGGAGCCGTGGCTCTGGTGGCCGCTGCCGGTGGTGCCGCCGTCGTTGCCGCAGGCGGCGAGGACGAGGGCGGCGGTGACGGCCGTGGCGGCGAGGGCGGCGCGGCGGGTACGGGTACGGGTGTTGCGCATGAGGGAACTCCTGCGGTGCGTAAGGGATCTGGGCATGCCGGGGCACGCCGTGCCCGGTTGTCGTGGGGCGGTCGGCGCGGTGCGGGCGGTGTCTAGATCCGCAGGAGTTGGAGTTCGGCCAGGGAGGGCGGAGCGCGGGCGCCGTCGGGAGTCCGGGCGACGTGCGAGTGCACGGCTTCGGCGCGGCCGGGGACGGCCACCGGGTCGGGCACGAGGGCGGGCAGCGCCGGTCCGCCGCTCACCGCTGCCGCCTGGCAGACGGAGTCGGCGTGCCGGAGGTGGCCTCCGCCGCAGTCGTCGCCGGCACAGCCGTCGTGCGATGCCACCGCGACCGTCGTGTGCCGCATCCGGGCGTGGTCGTCGTGGAGGCCGCCGCCGGGGGCCAGGGCGTGCATGGCCATGAGGCCGGCCAGCACCGCGAGCACGAGCAGCGCCCAGGACCGCCGCACGGGCGGTCGCTCGGAAGGCTGCTCCGGACTCGTCATCGGGATCATCATAGGTGCTCGGGCTCGCCGTGAGCGGGCGTACCGCGCCGTCGGCCGATGCGCCGGTCCCACAGCCACGCCCATGTCCGGGTCAGCCCCGCGATGTCCGAGCTGTGCGCGGCGGCCACCCCCGTCATCACCGGCCACGCCAGGAAGGTCACCGCGATCTCCGCGTAGCCCCCGTCCGTGCCCACCGTGACGACCATGAACTCGGCGACGAAGGCGAGGCCGCCGAGCAGCGCGCCCACGAGGGCCAGCGGCCAGGGCCGGACGACGACCCGGGACGCGAGGGCCAGCCCTCCACCGAGGACCGAGCCCATGAACACACCGGCCACCACACTGCCCGCGACGAGCAGCCCGCAGTACCGAAGATCACGCGTGGCGAACTCGGTGTCCCCGCCGGTCGCGAACTCCACCACCGCCACCACCAGGGCGAGCACCGCCCACGGAAGGCCGGGCGCGCCCGCCATCACCATGCCGACGCGCATCCCGCGCCCCAGCGCACCCCGCCTGCGCACACGCCCCCCTGGTCGATCACATGTACCAGGCGGCAGACTACTCAGCGCACTTCACGGATGCCGAGGGGCCCACCGCGAGCTTACGGTTGGCACAGCGGGCCCGCGCACGGCCAGGCCCCTCGGAAGCAGCCGTACGGAGATCGGGAGGCGAACCGGTGACTGTGACTCCCAGGCGTACCACCCCGACGGCCGCCTCATGACCGCGCTCGCCGTCGTCGGAGCCGGACCGGGTCTGGGGGCGGCCGTCGCGCGCCGGTTCGGGCGGGAGGGGTACGACGTCGCTCTGGTGGCCCGTGACCAGGGCCGCCTGGACGCCCTCGCCGGTGAACTCGCCGCCGACGGAGTCGACGCGCGCGGCTTCGCCGCCGACGTACGCGACCCGCAGGCGCTCGCGGCCGCTCTGGGGGCGGCCGCCGCGGCCGTCGGCCCGATCGAGATCCTTCAGTACAGCCCCGTCCCGCACCGCGACTTCATGCGTCCCGTGCTGGCGACCACGCACACCGATCTGATCGGGCCGGTCGAGTTCTCGGTCTACGGTCCGGTCGCCGCCGTCCAGCAGGTGCTGCCCGGCATGCGTGGCCTGGGCCGCGGCACGATCCTGTTCGTCAACGGCGGCACCGCCGTCGTTCCGGACTCCGAACGGGCGGGCACGTCGATCGCGTTCGCCGCGGAGAGTGCGTACGGCCATCTGCTGCACGACAGACTCGCCGCCGAGGGCATTCACGTCGCACAGCTGATCATCCCCGGTGAGATCATCCCCGGTCACCCTCGCAAGGACCCGGTCGTGCTCGCGGACGTGCTGTGGTCCCTGCACCAGGACCGGCACGGGTTCCGGCACTTCGCCGACGACCTGGACTCCTGAACCCGGCGAGCGGCGCGGTCCCGCTGAACGGCGTGATCTTGGGCAGACGGTAGAGGTGATCTTCACATCTGCCAGAGGGGGGAGCCTCACCGCCGTGACCACGCCCGCACGCCGCCTGACCCGTAACAGCCGCCGACGCCCCTTCGACCTGCGCGCGACGGCGCTGTACTTCGGCCTTCTCGCCCTGCTCCTGTGCGTCCTCGGCCTCGCCGCCCGCGCGGTGGCCGCCGCCTTCGAACGCCGTCCGGCCTGGATCGCCCTCCTGTGCCTGCTCGCCGCGGCCTCCGCCCCGGCACTGCGACGCGGGCGGAGCCGGTGGACCGCCCGGCGGGCGGCGCAGCGGGCCGCCGCGGCCCTCGACGCGGCGACACGCACGGCCGTGGAGGCGCTGGAGCCGCCGCAGGACGTAGGCGGCGCCGTGGACTACGACGCACTGGACGCCGACGATTTCGAACAGGCGATAGCCGTCCTGTGCGAACGGGACGGATGCTCACAGGTGGAAGTCGTCGGCGGAGCCGGAGACCTCGGTGCCGACGTCCTGGCCGTGACCCCGGACGGCCGACGCGTCGTCATCCAGTGCAAACGGTACGGCGACACCCATCGCGTCGGCTCGGAGGAACTCCAGCGCTTCGGCGGCACCTGTTTCACCGTCCACGAGGCCGACATCGCGATCGTCGTCACCACCAGCGACTTCACCGCGCCGGCGGCCGAGTACGCCGGACTGTGCGGGATCGTCTGCGTGGACGGACAGTCCCTGCGTGCGTGGCACGACGCCACGGGACCGCGGCCCTGGGCATAGGCGCGCGGTGGCGAATCACGCACGCCGCACGGGAAACTGATCGGCCGGTATACGACAGGGAGTTGGACATGACACGAGTCCTGGTGATCGGCGGTGGGATCGCGGGCACCGCGGTCGCGCTGGCCCTGCACAAGGCGGGGCTGGAAGTCGCCGTGTTCGAGGCACACCCCGACACGGCCGAGGACATCGGAGCGTTCCTGACCCTGGCGAGCAACGGCATGCGCGCCCTGGCGCAACTCGATGCCACGGACGCCGTCACGGCGATCGGATTCCCGCTGACCTCGATGCGCTTACTGGACAGCCAGGGCGCGGAGTTGGCGCACGCGCCCATGGGCGAGGCCGACGATCCGGCCCTGCGTTACCGGTGCCTGCGCCGCGGCGAGTTGAACGCCGCGCTCCAGGCCGAAGCCGTACGCCGGGGCATCGGCCTGAGCCACGGCACCCGGCTGCTGTCCGTGGACGACGGCCGGGACCACGTCACCGCGCGTTTCTCCGACGGCAGTACGGTGACGGGCGACCTGCTGATCGGCGCGGACGGGCTGAACTCGACCGTCCGCCGGCTGATCGCCCCTGGTGCGCGCCCCGGGTACGCGGGCCAGCGCGTCTTCTACGGCTACACCGGCGGCGGGCCGTCGGCCGACGGCACCGGCCACATCACCATGGTGCGGGGCACCGAGGCGGCCTTCGGCTACGCGGTCTCGCCCGAGGGGGAGACGTACTGGTTCGCCCGTGTCGCCGGCGAACCGCTGCCCGCCGACGAACTCGCCCACGCCACACCGGCCGCCTGGCGTGAGCGGCTCGTGCCGCTGCTGCGCAAGGACGCCACGCCCGCCGCGGACATCGTCGCGGCCTCCACCGGCCGCGTCATGGTCACCAACGCCACCGAGATGCCGCTCGGCACCGTCTGGCACACCGGGCGGTCCCTGATCATCGGCGACGCCGCGCACGCCGCCTCCCCGGCCACGGGGCAGGGGGCCTCGATGGCTCTGGAGGACGCCGTCGTCCTCGCCAAGTCCCTGCGGGACACCGCCGATACTCGGACGGCGTTCTCCGTCTACGAGACATGCCGCCGCCCGCGCGTGGAGCACAACATCACCGTCAGCGGACGGATGTCCCGCGCCACCCACGCCCCCACCGGCACCGGCCGGGGACGGCCTGCGCCCCGCCCCGGGGACGACGAGCTGGCCCGGCTGCTCGACTGGGACACCGACATCCGCACGGCTGCCGATCGGTGACCCGTGGCCCCGTTTCCCTCTCTGTCGCGTCACCGCAGATCCACCGCACCCGTTCGCCGCCCGGCTTGCCCCGGGCCACCTCGGCGGACGTCACAAGTACGGCGAGGTCCCCGTTCCGTGAACGGGGACCTCGCCGGGTGCAGCCCTGCTCAGCGCCGGAAGGCGTCCTTGGCCTTCTCCTTCGCCTGACGCAGGTCGCCCTTCGACTTCTTGGCCTGGCCCTCGGCCGCCAGCCCCTCGTCGTCCGTAGCCCGGCCGACGGCTTCCTTCGTTTTGCCCTTGGCCTGTTCCATCTTGGCCTTGGCCTTCTGCTCTCCAGCCACCTTGTTCACTCCCAGTCGCATTCGACATCGGGGTCACTACATCGGGTGACCGCCCCTGGGAGACGTAAACGTCGACGCGCGTGGCTCCGTGCCGGGAAGGTTCTGGGCCGATTCACCGGCTCGGATGTGGATGACCAGGCATCGCGGGGACTCGGGGGCCAGAATGGGAGCAGTGACTGAGGGAGCGAGATGCGGCTTGCGGGAGTGATGCGTCCCTCGAAGGCGGTCGGACTCGCAGTGGCCGGTTCCCGGCTGCTGGCAAGCGGGGCCGCGCCCGTGGCGGGCCTGGTCGCCGGGGCCGCCACGGCGACCGCGCGGGCGGGTGTGCGCGGCGCCGACACCACGGTGCGGGCCGCACGGGTCGTACGGAACGCCATGCCGGGCAGGACCGGCCAGTGGCGGTCGGGCGCGCGGGCCCACCTCGCGCTGCGCCCGGCCGACCCCGAGCGGGTCCGGTTGGAGGGCGGGGCCCGGGCGGTGGCCCGAGCGTGCGAGAAGGTGGCCGAGGCACTGGCCGAACATCCCGACGTCGTACTCGCGTACTGGGACGGAGGGCTGGGACGGCTGGTGGTCACCGCGAGCGAGGAGGAGCTCACCGACGGGGTGGTCGAACACGCCGCCGGGCTCGCCGAACGCCATGGCCTGGTCTTCATGGAGGACGAGCCGGAGGAGTACGCCCACCCCGGCGACCCGGGTGGTCTACGGCTCGCGGCGGCGACCCTGGCGGTCGACGTCGTCGGCGCCGCCATCGGGTTCATCGCCTCCTCGGTGCCGCTGCCCCGCTCGGCCCGGGCGGTGACCGCCGGGGTCACGCTGCTGCGCGAGAACCCGCGCTTCCGCTCCTGGCTGGCGGGCCGTGTCGGCCTCGCCCGGATGGACCTGGTGCTCGCCGCCGCCAACGCGGTCACCCACGCCGCCGACCGCTCGCCGACCGCCCTGGTGATCGACGGGACGCTGCGCTCCTGCCAGCTCGCGGAACGCATGGCGCGCGCGGCGGCGTTCGACGCCGATCACGACCTGCTGTCCGGGCCCGGGCGGGTGAGCGTGCCCGCCGGTCACTGCCCGCGCCCACCGCTGCGGACCGCCCCGTACCAGGAGTACGCCGCCCACGCCTCCATCGGCAGCGTGCTCGGAGCCGTGGTGACCGAACTGGTCAAACACGACGTCAACGAGGCGGCCGAGGCGGTACTGGCCGGCTCGCCCAAGGCCGCCCGCTACGGCCCCGGCGCCTTCCACGCCGTCCTCAGCGGCACCCTGGCCCGGCAGGGCGTGCTGGTGCGGGAGACCGCGCGGCTGCGAGAGCTGGAGACCGCGGACACTCTCGTGCTGCACGCCGGGGCGCTGCGCGCACCGGACGGCGGCCCGGACCCGTGGGGCGAGGCCGTGCTCGACGCCGCGCGGCACGCCAGGCTGAATGTGGTGATGACCGAGGACCCGGCCCTGAGCGACCTCGGCGGACTCGCCGACCAGGTGGTGGAGGGCGACCGGCCGTGGGACGAGGTGGTGCGCGAGCTGCGCGAGCGGGGCGACACCGTCATCACGGTTGCCCGGCCCACCTCCATCCATGAGACCGACGTGCTCGCCGGACTGCTCGGCGGCGATGTGGCCGTCGCCCTCACCGACCGCGACGGGGCCGTCGTCTGGGGTGCGGACGTGCTGGCCGCGCACGGACTGACGGATGTCTGGCGGCTGCTGACCGCCGTCCCGGCCGCCCGGGCGGTGGGTCGCAGGTCGCAGACCCTGGCCCGCTCCGGTGCCGTCCTGTCCGGGCTGCTGGTGGCCGTCGGCGAGTCCCGGAAGCCCAAGGGCTCGCCGCTGCCCGGCCTGCGGCACGCGCCGGTCGACGTGGTCGCCGCCGCCGCGCTGCTGGGCGGAGCGCGCGCGGCCCTCCGCGTGGGCACGGCCCCGGCTCCGCATCCCCGCCCGCGCATCGCATGGCACGCCCTGGAGATCGAGCAGGTCCACGAGCGGCTGGCGCGGGAGACCGCGGCGCATCCCACCGCCGTCGAGCGGACGACCGGCCGGGTCCGCGGCCTCGCGGAAGCCGCCCGCAAGCACCCCGTGATCGGTCCCGCGTCCGCCCCGGCGCGCTGGGCGGTACAGCTCGGCCGGGCCGTACGGGGCGAACTCGACGACCCGCTCACCCCGGTGCTCGCGGTCGGTTCCGCCGCCTCGGCGATCCTCGGCTCCGCCGTGGACGCCCTGCTGGTCGTCGGGGCGCTCGACCTGAACGCCACGATCGGCGGCGTCCAACGGCTGCGGGCGGAGCGCGCTCTGTCCGGACTGCTGGCCGAACAGCAGCAGAAGGCGCGCCTCAGCCGCCCCGCGCAGCGGCCTCAAGAAGAGCCTCAGGACGAGCCGCGGGAAGAGTCACGGGGCGGTGAGGAGGCCCGGCCGCCGGACGAGGCGCGGACCGTGGACGCCGCCGAACTGCGCCCCGGCGACATCATCGAGCTCACCGCCGACGACGTCGTACCCGCCGACGCCCGTCTGGTGTGGGAGGACGGGCTGGAGGTGGACGAGTCCGCGCTGACCGGCGAGTCCCTGCCGGTCGACAAACACACCGAACCCACCCCGCATGCCGCAGTGGCCGACCGCCGGTCCATGGTCTTCGAAGGCACGACCGTGGTCGCCGGACACGCCCGGGCGGTAGTGGTCCACACCGGTGACCGCACCGAGGCGGCCCGTGCCGTCCACCTCGCGGCCCGCAAGCCACCGGCCGGCGGGGTCCAGGCCAGGCTCCAGGAAATCACCCGCAAGGCGCTGCCCCTGACGCTCGCGGGCGGGGCCGCGGTGACGGGGTTGTCCCTGCTGCGCGGCGCCCCGGTCCGCCGAGCGGTCAGCGGTGGGGTCGCGGTGGCCGTCGCAGCCGTTCCCGAGGGGCTGCCGCTGGTGGCCACGGTGGCCCAGCTCGCCGCCGCCCGGCGGCTCAGCCGGCGGGGCGTCCTGGTCCGCACCCCGCGCACGCTGGAGGCGCTGGGCCGCATGGACACGCTCTGCTTCGACAAGACGGGCACGCTCACCGAGAACCGGCTGCGCCTGGTGCGGGTGGCCGACGCCCGGGGCACGGTCCGTACGGCCGTGAGCCCGGAGTCCGCCGAGACCGTACGGGTCGCCGCGCGGGCCTGCCCCCGTGTGAACGGGGACGGGGAGGACAAGCCCGCCCACGCCACCGACGAGGCGGTGCTGGACGCGGCCGGGCCCGACCCGTACTGGGTGCAGACCGGGGGCCGCCCCTTCGAAACCGGTCGCGGCTACGCCGCGGCCGTGGGCCACTCCGCGGACGGACTCCGCGTGCTGGTGGTCAAGGGCGCGCCGGAGACCGTGCTGCCGGCCTGCGCCGACCTTCCCCCCGAGGCCCTGGAGGCGGCCCACGCGCTGACCGGCGAGGCGCTGCGGGTCCTGGCAGTGGGCCACCGCCCGCTGGCGGCGGGCGAGGACGACGCGGACGCCCTCGACCAGGCGCTGGAGGGGCTCCGTTTCACGGGTCTGCTGGCGCTGTCCGACGTGCCCAGGGAGAACTCCCGCGCCCTGGTCCAGGAACTGCGGCAGACCGGCGTCCGGCCGGTGATGCTCACCGGCGACCACCCGCAGACCGCCCGGGCCATCGCTATCGAGCTTGGCTGGCCCGCGGACACCGCGGTCGTCACCGGCGACGAGCTGGCCGACGCCGACCGTTCGCGGCGGGCCCGGATCCTGCGCGACGCGGATGTCGTCGCCCGGGTCGCGCCCGAGCAGAAACTCATGGTCATCGAGGCGCTCCGGGACGCCGGCCGGGTGGTCGGCATGGTCGGCGACGGTGCCAACGACGCCGCGGCGATCCGCGCCGCCGACATCGGCGTCGGCATCAAGGCCCGCGGCTCGGCCGCGGCGCGCAATGCCGCCGACATCGTCCTGACCTACGGCGATCTGGCCGTGCTGACCGACGCGGTGGCCGAGGGCCGGGCGCTGTGGCGCTGCGTCGCCGACGCCATCGCCATGCTGATCGGCGGCAACGCCGGCGAGGTGAGCTTCGGCATCCTCGGCAGCCTGCTGGCCGGCGCGGCCCCGCTCTCCACCCGCCAGATGCTGCTGGTGAACCTCTTCACCGACCTGTTCCCCGCGATGGCCGTGGCGGTCACCCCGCACGAGGAGGACCGGGACGAGGACCTGGCGGCGGCACCCGACGAACAGCTCGTCACGTCCCTGCTCGGCAGACCGCTGATGCGACAGATCCGGCACCGCGCCCTGACCACCTGCCTGGGCGCGACCACTGCCTGGCTGATCGGCCGCTTCACCGCGGGCACGGCCCGTCGCTCCACCACCATGGCGCTGTGCGCTCTGGTCGGCACCCAGCTGGCCCAGACCCTCGCCGACCGCCGGGACAGCCCGCTGGTCCGGTTCACGGCCCTCGGCTCCGCGGCAGCCCTCGTGGCGCTGGTGCAGACCCCCGGTGTCAGCCACCTCTTCGGCTGCACCCCGCTCGGCCCGCTCGGCTGGACGGGTGTGGTCGTGGCCATCGTGCTCGCGGTGACCGGACAGCGGGCGCTGCCGCAGGTGGAACGGGCCGTGCTGCGGTGGTGGCGGTCGTCCGGCAGGCCCGAGGAACCCGTCGCGGGAGCGCCGCAGCGGGTGGTGGACATGGCGCGGCGGGCCTGGGAAGCGCTCGACAGGGCCGTCTCCGGCCCTGCCACGGCTCCCGCGGCCGCCCGGGCGAGGTAGTACCGCACCGTCCGCCGGGTGGTTGTCAGTGGCGGATGCGAGGCTGCCCGGCATGGATGAGCAGGAGTTCATGCGCGGCCGGGTGTACGGGGCCGACCACGACGACGCCGGCCCCCGGCCCGACCATGCCTATGCCCAACTCGTCGGCGGGCCGCTGGACGGTCTGCTGCTCGACGTCACCGACCGCCCCGGCCGGACGCCGGGCGAGCCGGTGGCGCTCCTGACGGAAATAGGCCGCTACGGCCCGGGCGGCCGCGCCCTGTACGCACCCCGGCCGCACGACGGCACCTGTTACGACTGGCACGGCGACGTGCCCTGAGGGCGAAGCCCGTGACCGGGCGGTGCCCGGACGAGGAGCCGCCCGCCGCCCAGCCCGTGCGTGTCAGGCGGCTGCCTTCAGCGCGGCAGCCTTGCCCTTGGTGACGGCGTCCTCGTGCGCCTGGGCCTTGGAGGCCTCGGCGAGCGGGATCAGTTCCGCCATCGCCGGGTTGGAGTGCGCCATGGTGAGCTCGGGAACGATGAAGTCGACCTCCATGCCCAGCATGTCGCCGAGAACAGAGCCCAGCAGGTTCTGGACGTACTCGAAGCCCTCGCGCGGGGTGCCGGGAGCGTAGGAACCGCCGCGGCTGGCCACGACGTACACGGGGGTGCCCTTGACCGGGGACTCCTCGACCATCGCCGTGCGGCCCACGAGGATCACCTGGTCGAGCCACGCCTTCAGCGTCGACGGGATCGTGAAGTTGTACATCGGGGCGCCGATGAGGACGGCGTCCGCGTTCTCCAGCTCCTCGATCAGCTTCAGCCGCTCGGCGAAGGCCGCCGCCTGCTCCGGGGTGTGATCGGCCGGGTCGACGAAACCGGCGGACGCGGTCAGGGCGTCGAGATGCGCGACCGGGTGGGTGTTCAGGTCGCGGTGGATCACGGTCCCGTCGGGGTGCTGCTCCTCCCACGCCTTGCGGAAGGCGGCCGTGACCGAGCGGGAGGCGGAAGCGGCCTCGGGCCAGAGGGACGAGTCCAGGTGCAGCAGCGTTGCCATGGTCATCTCCAGAAAAGGCGTGCCGAAGGGAACGAGACCGGACGGCCGTTCCGTGCGTACCTAGTAATAACACAGGGGCTTACTTTTTTTCAGCTCCAGTGAAGGTCATAGTAGACTGGCGCCATGAGGGAGCACGCCGCGGAGCCCTGCAAGAAGGTCGACAGCGCGATCACGCGCGTGTTCTCACTGCTCGGCAAGCGCTGGACCGGGATGATCGTCGCGGTGCTGATGGAGCACCCGGTGCATTTCTCCGACCTGCGCCGCGCCATCCCCGGCCTCAGCGAGCGCATGCTCTCCGACCGGCTGACCGAACTCGGCGCCGCCGGACTCGTCGTGCGCGAGGTGGACGAGGGCCCGCCGCTGCGCGTCTCGTACCGGCTGACCGAGGCCGGCTCGGCTCTTGAGCCGGCCTTGAAGGAACTGGCCGTCTGGTCGGAGAAGCACCTGCCCGAGACGGACTGGTCCGGGCCCTGCTCCGGCTGAGCGCCGGCCGGGCCGAGTGACCGGCAACGGCGGGCCTCACCCTTCGGTCGCCGCGGCCGAGCGGTGCCGCGCCCACGCCTCCTCGCTCAGCTCCGGGCACAGCACGAGGTCCGCGGCGGTGCACGCGAGCGCCTCCGTCGCGGCGAGCAGCACCTCCCGGGCCCGCGCCGAGGCGGCGGCCTCGGCGAACTCGACGGTGTGGTCCGAACCGTCCTCGTCCATGATCGCGACGAACGGGTGGATGGCGGGCACCCGAGTGCTGACGTTGCCGATGTCCGAGGACCCCAGATACACGCCGGGTACGGGCGGAGTGAGCGCGATCCCCGCACGGGACAGGTGCCGGGCGAACCGGTCCGACAGCACGTCGCTGTCCCGGAAATGGTCGTAGCGGACCGTGGCCCGCTCCACCTGGGCCCGTGTGCCGGTGGCGCGCGCGACCCCCTCGGCGCACTCGCGCAGCTGCTCGATCAGGTCGTCCAGGGCCCGGCCGGTGGCCGCCCGCAGCCCGAACTGCCCCTCCGCGTATTCGGGAACGATGTTCGTGGCCGTGCCGCCGTGGGTGACGATGCCCTGCACGTGCGAGGCCCCCGGCAGGCGCCGGCCCAGTACGGCCAGCACGTTGAACAGCTCGATCAGGGCGGCCAGCGCGTCGATGCCCTCGGTGGGGTTGCCCGTGGGATGGGCGGCCCGGCCGTGGAAGGCCACCCGGTACTGCACCTGTGCGGTCAGCGGCGCCCGCCGCCAGTCGTACACGCCTGGATGGAACATCAGTGCGGCGTCGACCTCGTCGAACACCCCGGCATCCACCTCGACGGCCTTTCCGCCGCCGCCCTCCTCGGCGGGGGTGCCCACGGCCAGCACGGAGCCGGCGGAGCCGTCCAGAACGGCGTGGGTCGCGAGTGCCGCGCCCAGGCCCGCCGCCGCGATGAGGTTGTGGCCACAGGCGTGGCCGAGGCCGGGCAGCGCGTCGTACTCCAGCAGCAGCGCCACGGTGGGGCGGGCGCGGCCCGAGCGGGCGGTGAACGCGGTCGGCATGCCGGCCACCCCACGCTCGACCCTGAGCCCGGCGCGCTCCAGTTCTCCCGTGAGCAGGGCCGCGGCGCGGTGCTCGGCGAAGGCGTGTTCGGGGTCCGCGTGCAGCCGCAGGGCCACGTCCCACAGGGCGTCGGCCCGGTCGGCCACGGCCTTGCGGATGTCCTGGTGGACGTCGTCCAGCCTGCGGGCCATGCGGTCTCCTCGGTGTCGGGTGCGCTCCTGCGTACCACTGCGGGTTCCACCGCCCGGGTGACGCGACACCCATCGGGTTTCGACGCCCGGACCAGTGCAACACGGTCGGTGTGACCGGACGGGCTTCAGCCGCTCACACCACTGCCGGGGGGCGACATGGGAGGAACGATGGATCACTCACGGGTGCCCGTGCTGGAGGCGCTTCAGGAGTTCCGGCGCCGGGGAGACATCGCCTACGGCCCGCCCGGACACAAGCAGGGCCGTGGCGTGGACCCGAGAGTGGCGGAGATCGTCGGTATGGACGTGTTCCGCTCCGACGTCCTCTCCCTCAACGGACTGGACGACCGGCGCCAGTCCCAGGGCGTCATCAGCCACGCCCAGGAGCTCATGGCCGACGCGGTCGGCGCCGATCAGGCGTTCTTCTCCACCTGCGGCAGTTCGCTGTCGGTCAAGACCGCCATGCTGGCCGTGGCGGGACCCGGCGAGAAACTGCTGCTGTCCCGCAACGCCCACAAGTCCGTGGTCGCGGCCGTCGTCGTCAACGGGGTCGAGCCGATCTGGGTGCACCCCAAGTTCGACACGGAGCGCCATATCGCCCACCCGCCGGAGCCCGACGACGTCCGCCGCCGCCTCCAGGAACATCCGGACGCCAAGGGCATGCTGCTGATCACGCCGACCGACTGGGGCACCTGCGCCGACATCCAGGGCGTGGCCCGGGTGTGCCACGAGTTCGACGTGCCCCTCATCGTCGACGAGGCCTGGGGCGCGCACCTGCCGTTCCACCCACGGCTGCCGGCCTGGGGCATGGACGCCGAGGCCGACCTGGTGGTCACCAGCGTCCACAAGATGGGCGGCGCCATCGAGCAGAGTTCCGTCTTCCACCTCCAGTACGACCGGGTGTCGCCGGAGGTCCTCAAACAGCGGGAGGACCTGCTCGGCACCACCAGCGCCTCCACCCTGGTGTTCGCCACTCTCGACGGCTGGCGCCGCCAGATGGTCGAACAGGGGCACGAACTACTGGAGACCGCACTGCGCCGGGCGGAACGGATCCGCACCGCCGCCGCGGAGCTGCCGGGCTTGCGGCCCATGGGCCGTGAGGTCCTGGACGAGGGACTCGCCGCCGAGATCGACCCGCTGAAGATCGTGATCGACGTACGCGGGCTCGGTATCAGCGGCATGCAGGCGGCCGAGTGGCTGCGGGCCCACCGGCATGTCGACATCGGCGGCTCCGACACCTGCCGCATCAGCGCCTCCATCACCCACGCCGATGACGACGAGACCGAGAAGATCCTTTTGGACGCCCTGCGCGCCCTCGTCGACGGCGCCGACTCCATCGAACGGCAGCCGGCCGTCCCCCTGCCCGGGCCCTCCGCCCTGGAGCTGGAGCAGGCCATGCTGCCTCGCGAGGCCTTCTTCGCCGAGGTCGACCACGTGCCCGCCGAGCGGGCCGCGGGCCGGATCTCCGCGGAGATGATCAGCCCGTACCCTCCGGGAGTGCCCGCGGTGGCCCCGGGAGAGGTGATCACCGACGAGGTCCTCGACTATCTGCGCAGCGGCGTCGAACACGGCGTGCTGATCCCCGACGCGGCCGACCCCTCGGTACGGACCTTGCGCGTGGTGGCCCGAAAGTGAGCTGACTTCCTGACCAGAACCCAATAGTCGGTGCCCGCCTCTGGCTTCGCAGACGTACCGGACGGTATACAAGCCCCGTCGAACGTGCGAAGGCACCAGGGGGAGGAATCCGATGGGGGACGGCACATATCCGGGCGGAGCGGCGCGACGGCGGCGGACGGTGGTGCTGGGGGCGGCGCTGGGCGGGTGTGCTCTCGTCGCCGCCTCCACAACGCCCGTTGCCGCGAACGGAGTCGGCGGGCACGGCCGCGACACGCGGTACGTGTCGCTCGGCGACTCCTACACCTCGGGTCCGCTCATCCCGCAGCAGGTGGACGCGAACTGCGCGCGGTCCGACCACAATTACCCCTCGATCGTGTCGGCGGAGCGACATGTGACGGCGTTCAAGGACGTCAGTTGCAGCGGGGCGACGACCGAGAACATGTGGACGGCGCAGGGCTCCAACGCCCCCCAGCTGAACGCTCTGCAACGGGACACCGACCTGGTCACGGTCCAGATCGGCGGCAACGACATCGGCTTCGGCTCGATCATCCAGACCTGCGCCCGCCTCGGCTCCCAGGATCCGACGGGGAACCCGTGCGAGCGCTACTACGGCTCGTCCGGGGTCGACCAGTTGGCGGTGACCATCGTGCGGACCGCCCCGAAGATCGACCGTGTGCTGCGTGCCGTGCGCGCCGGGGCCCCGCACGCGCGGGTGCTCGTCGTCGGTTACCCGGACCTCCTCCCCGACGACGGCAGTGGCTGCTCCGCTTCCGTTCCGTTCGGGGTGAAGGACTTCCCCTATCTGCGGGACACCGGCAAACGGCTGAACCTGATGCTGCGCATGGTGGCCGCGTGGAACCATGCCGAGTACGTCGACACCTACGGCCCCACGCGCGGCCACGACATGTGCAAGGCGCCCGAGGACCGCTGGATCGAACCGCTCCAGCCGGCCTCGCCCGCCGCCCCCGCGCATCCGAACGCCAAGGGTGAGGAAGTCATGGCCCGTGCCGTACTGGCCCGTCTGGGCCAGAGGCATGGACGCCGCCTGAGTGGTCCGACCGGATGATTCAGTCGGCCGCCGCGGCCGGCGCGGACGGTGACTGGGTGTCCGGCGCCGGCTTCCGGGCCGCGGCGGAACGGCACTTGCGCAGGAGCAGCCGTCGCGCGGGGCGTTCCACCGCCTCGTACAGGACCCAGGACAGTCCGAGGGACACCGTGAACGCGACGACGGTGACGGTCAGGGCCGTCGGCAGGCCGAACCGCGGGGACTTGCCGAGCAGGATGGTGCCGGTCCTGATCACCAGGAGATGGACCATGTAGAAGGCGAACGACAGTTCGCCCAGCCGGACCAGCCGTCGGTGCCGCCACAGCGACGGCAGGCCCTGCACGTCGGCGACGGCCGCCGCCGGGATGAGCAGGGCGAAGCCGATGATGGTGCAGACGGTGGCCGGGTACCCGGCGGTGACCTGCGGGACGAAGAAGTAGCCGATGATCGCCAGCGCGAGCGAGGCCTCCAGACCGGGCCCGCGCCACCGGCCGAGCAGCACCAGACGGGCGGTCGCGGCGCCGAGGACGAACTCGGGCAGGCGGGCGGCGGGGAAGGAACTGATCGGCTGACTGAACCACTGGTGCGACTCGGTATGGGCGAGCGCCAGTACCGCCAGCACCGATGCCCCGGCGAGGGCCGCCGATCCCCGGGCGCCGAGACGGCGCAGCAGGAGGGCCAGCAGCGGGAAGGCGGCGTAGAAGAAGGCTTCGCAGGCGAGGGACCAGCTGACCGGGTTCAGGGTCTGCCACCACGGGCGCCACCACGAGTGCACCAGCAGCAGGTCGGCCAGTCCCTGGCGCAGTGTCGGCCTTGCCAGATGGACCGGCGCGCAGGTCATGAGCAGCGCGATCGCGACGGTGACCAGGTGCACCGGGTAGACGCGGGCGATGCGCCGCCACCAGAAGCCGAGCGCTCGGTCGTTCGGGCGTGCGGACCACGTGAGTACGAATCCTGACAACACGAAGAAGAAGGACACTCCGCTGGCCCCGGCCCCGAACGCCCACGTCATGACGCGGCCGCCGGTGCCGCCGAAGTAGCCGAAGTTGTGCACGTGCAGTCCGAAGACCAGCAGCGCCGCCATCCAGCGCAGCCCGGTGAGCGAGGGGAGCGAGGGCATCGAGGCGGACGGTGGGATCTTCGTACCGGGTCCGGCGGCCGTGGCGGCGGTGGCGGGCGGCGTCCGGGTCGCCGTGGTCGCCGTCGTCATGGAGTCTCCTGCCGGGGGATGTTCACGCGGGGCATGAAAGGGAACGTTGCCCATTCGGAACCGTTAATTCCGTCCCCGTGCGAAACATCACACCGCTGCCGAACCAGAAGGCGGGAATTCCACCCGGGAGCCCGTGGTTGAGGCCTATTGCTGGCATGCTCGGATCAAGGTCGAGTGTGTGGTGAACGAAGGAGGACCTCATGGCCCGCAGCACCGCGCGCCCCGTCGTCAGGCTGAAGTCGACGGCCGGAACCGGCGTCACCTACGTGACCCGCAAGAACCGCCTCAACGACCCCGACCGGCTCGTACTGCGCAAGTACGACCCCACTGCCGGGAAGCACGTCCTGTTCCGCGAGGAACGCTGAACCACGAGCGAGCCGCCCAGGGCTGAGCCGAGCCCTGGCGGCCCGCTGCCGTCGTGTCGCGTCGCGCCGGACGGCCGGATGCCTATGGTGAGGTGTGGTCAGGAGTGACGCCGAGCGTCATCGCCGGGGTCGCCGGCCGGGGTACAAGTCCGCGGCCGGCGTCTTCGCCGTCGGCATGATGGGCACCACTCTGCCGACGCCGCTCTACGGGCTGTACCGGGAGCGGATCGGGTTCTCCGAACTGATCGTGACAGTGGTGTTCGCCGTCTACGCGGTGGGCGTCATCACCGCACTGCTGGTCGCCGGCGGTTTCTCCGACGTGCTGGGGCGGCGCCCGGTGCTGATGTCCGCGCTCGGGCTGTCCGCGCTCAGCGCGCTCTGCTTCCTGTTCGAGGGCGGGCTGCCGCTGCTGTACACGGGCCGTGTGCTGTCGGGTTTCTCCGCTGGGCTGTTGAGCGGCACGGCCACCGCGACCGTCCTCGACCTGGCACCGCCGGGACTGCGCGCACGGGCCGGACTGGCGGCGACCGCGGCCAACATGGGCGGCCTCGGCCTCGGCCCCCTGCTCTCGGGCTTCCTGGCCGAGTACGCGCCCTGGCCGCTCACACTGCCCTTCGTCGTCCATCTCGCGCTGCTGGCGGTCGCCATGGCGGTCACCTGCCTGCTGCCCGAGACCGTACGCCACTCCGGCCCCCGGCCTCCGCTGCGGCCGCAGGGCATGACGGTGCCACCCGAGGTGCGGGGCGTGTTCCCGTCCAGTGCCCTCGCCGCCTTCGCGGGTTTCTCCCTGCTCGGCCTGTTCACGGCCGTGGCCCCCGCCTTCCTCGCCCAGACGCTGGGTGAGCGCAACCTGGCGGTGGTCGGTGCCGTCGTCTTCTGCGTGTTCTGCGCCTCCACCTGCGGACAGCTGCTCATGGGACGCGTCGGTGCCCGCCGAGCCCTGACGTGGGGCTGCCTGGTACTCGTCGTCGGCCTCCTCCTCGTCGGGGCCTCGCTGCTCCTGACGTCCCTGCCGGTGCTGCTGGTGGGGGCGGCGACGGGTGGTGTGGGACAGGGCATGGCCTTCCGCGCCGGTCTGACGGCGGTGAGCTCCGCGGCCCCCCAGGAGCACCGGGGCGCCACCATCTCGGCGTTCTTCGTCGTCGCCTACGTGGGGATCTCGCTGCCGGTCGTCGGAGTGGGCGCCCTCGCCGTGACCCTGGGCGTACGCGACGCCGGGATGGTGTTCGCGTGTTGCGCGGTCCTGCTAGTCGCGGCCGTGGGCATCCGCGTCCGGCGCCGCCCCCCACGGGATCTGTGACGCGCCGACCGGCGGACGGAGTGCCGACCGCGGGTCACGCGGCCGTCCCGCCCGGCCCCTGCGGCAGGCCGACGAGGTGAACGCCGACCGGTCACGGGGCCGAGATCCACGTGAGCATCGCACTGTGCGCCCTGACCGTGACGTCCGGCGCGATCGACGCGATCACGTTTCTCGGCCTGGGGCATGCGTTCGCGACCCTCGCGACCGGCAACCTGCTGCTGCTCGGCTTCGGGGTGGCGAGGGCACCCGGGATCGCCGCAGCCCGGCCGGCGGAGGCGCCGGCCGCTTTCGTCGCCGGAGCCACCGCGTCCCAGGTCCTCATCGCCCGGTCGAGCCGCAGGGGACGGCGATGGTTCGTGATCGCGCTCACCGCCGAGGTGGCGGTGCTGTGTGCCACGGGCCTGTACGCCGTGGCCGCCGACGGCACCGGGCAGCTCCCCGGACACTCCGTGGCCCTCACGGCCGTGTTGCTCGCCTTCGCCATGGGACGGCGCACACGCGTGATCAACGAGGCGGGGATCCCGACATGCCCACCACAGCCATCCAGATCACGCTGGTGAGGGCCCTGACCGTGTGCTGTCCTTCCGGTCGCCGGCCCCCGGCAGTCGGCTCTTCAGGGGGTGCGGCGGATCACGACCGTGCTCGGCATCTTCGTCGGCGCAGTCGTCGGGGCGCTTCCGCTGCGGCTCGGGGCCGGCCACGCCGTCCTCGTCGTCACCCTGTCCGAGGCATGTGTGGCCGCCCTGTACGCCCGAGTTCCCCGGCTCCGGCCGTCGCCGGGCCGGTATCCGGACGCCTCCGCCCAGAACGCCGGGTGAACAGGGTCAGCTCCTGCGCAGGACTCTGTTCGCGCCTGCCGCGGCGGTGGTGGCGAGGAGCCAGCCCGCGCTGACCAGCACGACGGCCGCCCATTGCGCGGCGCCGCGGGCCGTGAACGCCGGTTCCTGCCCGAAGTCGACGACGGGCAGCAGCAGATCCAGGGTGTATATGGCGGGCTGGAAGTCGGGTCGTGCGCCGTCGCCGGTGAACTGCGGCGGCCAGGTGGCGAAGACGGCGGTGCCGGCCGCGAACAGCGCGGCCAGGAGCCACGCCGCGCGGGCCGGCCGGTAGCCGTAGCCGACCGTGAGGTCCTGCACGACGCTCCAGATGCGGGCGGGCCAGGTGAGCGTGGTGCGGATGCGGCGCTGCTCGGCCAGCAGCACGGTGCGGGCGTCGGCGTCCCGGCCGTGCTGCCGGTAGGTGACCGCCAGCTGCTCGTACGGTTGCAGGGCGAAACCGGTGGGGTCCCGGTCCAGCCAGGGCAGCCGGTCGCCGCCGGGCAGCGTGGGATGGACGCTGTCGTACACCAGGCCTTCGAGGAGCAGCGCCCGAGGCCAGCTCGCCGGGTCGTCCCGCAGCACGCCGACCCGGGTGTGCCTGAGGTCGACGGTGCCGACGGGGGCTTCGCGGGGCTGGAGCGCCAGTTCGGAGGCCGTGGAACGGCGGCAGGTCAGCGCGGTGTTGCCGCTCGGAACATCGAACAGGGCGTCCTTGAAGCAGAGCTTGGCGCGTACGGTGACGCTGCTGAGCGAGATCCGGCCGTGCGCGCTCAGCCCGTCGCAGCAGTTGAACTCGGCCCCCACCTCTATGCCGTTGGCGCGCAACGCCGGTCCCGCGAGGCCGGTCAGATCCGCGCCCTCCAGGAGGACCGAACCGCCGATCCGGGCGTCGCAGAGGTCCACGGTGCCCTGCGCGACGAACCCGCCGCGGCAGTTGAGGGTGCCGCCGACGTGCAGGCGCTCGGCGGTGAGCGCCGTGCCGTCCGGGTGGTGCAGCCGGGCCCTCTTCAGCACGACACTGCCCCGCACCGTCGTGTCCCTCAGGTCGACACACCCGTGCACCACGAGCCCGCGGCCCGCCTGGATGTCACCGCCGACCGTGGCACACAGCAACTGAAGCGCGGGTTCCCCGCGTCCCTCGCCCGTGCCGGTGAGGGTGCTCTCCTCCAGGTGGAGTGTTCCGCCGATCGAGGCGCCGTAGAGGTTGATGCCGCCCTCGCTGGTGAAACCGAGGTCGAGGTGGAGCCCGCCGCCCACACTGAGTTCGGCTGCCTGAACGCAGGCGTCGGCGCCCCGGATCCGCGCGCCGCGCAGAGTGAGCGCGTCCCGGATCTGGGCGCTGGTGAGCCGCACCTGTCCGGCGCATTCCAGGCCGGCCGCCGAGAAGCCCTCGTCGACGGAGAGCGACTCGGCGTCGATCGCGGGCCGCTCGTCCGAAGCCACCGTCCGCGAGCGGTTCAATGACAGACGTGTGCCCACGCTCAGGGACCGCAGATCGAGCGTGCCGTCGATCACGCAGTCCGCGAGCACGCACTCCTGATCGATCCGGGTGCCCACCGCCGTGAGTCCGGGCAGGGCGCAGTCCCTCATCTCCAGGGCGTTGAAGTGCCCGCCGTCGAAACAGGGCGCCTCGTCCAGCCGGCAGGACCGCAGGCGTATCGCGCACCGGACGTCCGCCTCGGCGAGATCGAGCCTCCCGGTGATGCGCGTGCCCTGTAAGCGCAGCCGGGCGAGGCTCCCCGGCACCGGTCGGGGCGCGGCGACGAGCAGCCACCGTACGACCTCGGCGCGCACTTCCGGCACGTCGTCGCACCACTCGCCCCGCCGGTACGCCTCCCAGAGACGGCGCTCGTGCGGCTCCCAGGCATCCGGCGGCCCCTCGTCCGACACCGCGCGTCTCCCCCTTCGGCCCAGCGCCAGTGAAGCACCGCATGGCTACCCGACCCGAGTCGGCCTCACGCCTGCGCCGCCGGGCGACCGGCCTTCGCCACCTTCACGGAGAAGTCGTTGTCGATCGTGTAGTAGGGATGCACCACCGCGTCCCCGACCGTGGTCGCCGGACAGACGAACACCTCCTTGCGGTCCGCCACGTCGTCGAGGAGTCGGGCCAACCGGATGAGAGGTGCCTCGGCCGCGGGGCGGACGAAGACGTCCCAGACCCCGCTGCCGGTGCTCGTGCCGGCGGCGAGCTCCTCGTGGTCGAGGGTGAACGAGAGGCTTCGGCCGTCGTCTCCGGGCCGTGGCCGAAGAATGCGTACGGTGTCGTCGTCGCCGCGCAGGCGGAGGTGGACCACCGCCCCCTCCAGGAGCGCGGCGCCGTGCAGGCGTGCGGCGACCGTCGTCGACCGGTCCGTGACGTCGACGCGGCCGGCCTCCGCGTGGGCGGGGCGCAGCCAGGCGCGCACGGCGAGATAACCGTCCTTGGTGGCGTAGGGGATCCGGACGGCGAGCGGTGACGGCCGGTCACGCAGGTGTCCGTCGACGAGGACCCGCAGGTCGCGCAGGCCTGGGCGCAGCCGGACCCGCGGGGACTCCGGGTCCGGCAGCAGGTACACGTCCCAGCGGCCCTCCGCGAGCAGGGTCCGCGGTTCCAGTGTGGCGCGCAGGCCGTGGCCGGAGGGCTCCAGGCCGAGGACGTGGCGGGTCGTCTCGGGCTGCCCCTTCTTGGGGCGGAGCCGCAGGAGCAGTTGCTGTCCCTCGGCCGGCGGCAGCGGCAGGTCGAAGGTGATCCGGCCGTCCGCGCCGACCGTACAGGCGACGCGTGGCTGTGCGTTGTGTTCCGTGCTCATCGTCCTGCCTTCCGTACCCTGCGCAGTACGCCGTTCGCCGCGACCCGCGCGGCGTCGCGGGCGGCGAAACCCCGGCTGGTCAGTACGCGGCGCACGGGAGCGTGTTCCAGGGCGACCGGGCGTCCCGCCCGTCGGGCCGAGACCGCCTCGGCCAACAGGTTCTCCGCCTGCTCGACTACGGGGCCGGGAGCGTACCGCCGCGCGTTCTCCATGGCCGCACGGCCCGCACGGCGACGCCGCTCGTCGTCGCGTACGAGCTCCAGCAGGGCGGTGCCCAGGGCGTCACGGTCCCCGACCGGCACCAGCCGGCCGTCGACGCCGTCCTCGATGATCTCACCTGGTCCATAGGGGCAGTCGGTGCTCACCACCGGCAGACCGCAGCGCATCGCCTCGACGATCGTCATGCCGAACGGCTCGAAGTCGGAGGCGGCCGCACCGATCGAACCCTTGACCCACTCGGCCTCCATGGGAGCCGCCGGACCCATGAGGTAGACGTTGTTCCACAGCCCGAGCTCCACGATGAGCCGGTGCAGCCGATCGCGCTGCTCACCCTTGCCGTAGATGCGCAGCTGCCAGTCGGGGTGCTCGGCGGCGACCACGGCGAAGGCCTCGATGAGGAGGTCATAACGCTTCACCGGGACCAGCCGGCCGGCCGCGACGACCACCTTGGCGTTGCCGTCCGCGGTCGGGAGGGTGGGATCCGGCACGCTGTTGGGGAGGTTCTCCACGCGCACGCCGGGCAGTCTCATCTTCCGCCGGTACGCCGCGGCGTCCGCCTCGGACACGGTGGTGAGCACGTCGAGCCGGGGATAGGCCCGGCGCAGCGAGGTGCGCAGCTGCGGCGAGTGGTTGTCCAGGGTCAGGTGCTCCTGACCGATGCGTGCCACGTGGCCGGGCGCCTGGAGCGCGAGGTGCACGTTGAGGCCCGGCCGGGTGCCGATCACCACGTCGGCGTCGGTCGCGGCGAGACACGCGCCGATGCGCTCGTCCGTCAACTCGCTGTACTGCTTGTACCGGTACTCGGCGCGGGGAAAGACTCGCGCCGGTCTCAGCTGCTGTGGATGCTCCTTCTCCTGCCGGAGGTCGACCAGCGGCCGCAGCGACACCCTCGGGTCCAGGGCGGAGTGCGGCCGCTCCAGGTGCCGGAACACGGAGACGATCTCCACGTCGTGCCGGTCCGCCAGCGCCTGCGCCAGGTTGAAGGTGGTGGTGATCGTGCCTCCGATCCCGTAGGCGTTGTGCAGCAGGAAAGAGATCTTCATAGCGGCCTAGACCGTGCCAACTTCCTCAGGGTTGCGCCTTGTTACTGCTTCGTGATGCCGCTGTCGGGCTCCGTACCCGTACGCGGGGTAAGGCAGCTGGCCCGCTTCACAGGTTCGGCGGTCATGGGCGCGAGGGCGCGTAGAAGAGGTACGTGGCCGAGTAGGGGACGCCGACCTGACTGTTGTCCGTGCAGGATCCCGCCGGCGGGAGGCCTCCCTCGGTGTGGAGGCGCTGGATGTAGGAGACGGAGCCGAACATGCCGTCGCCGCGGGTGGCCGTGGCCTTGAGCAGCAGTTCCGGTACCGCGTCCTCGTGCGGGACGCTTGCGCCGGGGACGGCGGAGGCGTTGACCGCGCTGCCGTCGACGGTGGAGATCCAGACCGGGCCCTTGCTGTGCAGGGCGACAGGGCGATGCCGCGGGTCGTGCTCCTTCCAGAGGTTGGCGGCGGGCTCGAGGAAGGTCCAGGAGCCGTTGACGCAGGTGTAGGTCTGCACGCCCTGTGCGTCGAACGAGGCGATCCGCTTGTTGCCGTCGGGTACGCGCAGCTGCGGGGGGATCGCGGTTCTGTGGGCGTCGGCGGAGGCGTGGGCCGGCGAGTGGTCGGCCGCGTGACCGACCGTGGCGGCCCCCAGGACCGCTGCGGCTGCTGTGGCGAGGCTTCCGGTCATGAGCGCGGCGCGCTTGGTGAGCATCATGCGGGATCAACTCCGGGCATCGTGACTGCGGGGTGTGGCTGAGGCGCTGACTGACGCGTGCGCAGGACGGTACGGACCGGACGCACAGCGTGTTCAACGGCGCGTAGGCCCGGTATGCCGAGGGCGGGCTCCGCCGCCCGACACAATATGACCCACGTCACATTCATGGCTGTCACATCCTGTCGGGCCGTCCCGTCAGAGAGGTGTACGTATCAGCAACCGCACAGGAGTCCGTCATGGAAGCTCGCTTGAACCACTTCGGCAACCCGGTCGCAGCCAAGTTCCTCAAGTACATCAACTCGGCGGGCAAAGCGGTGTCGGAGTCGACGCTGCCGGCCGCGACGCAGGAGCTGGTGAAGATCCGCGCCAGTCAGATCAACGGCTGCGGCTTCTGCACCGACATGCACACCAAGGACGCCGCCCACGCCGGGGAGACCTCGGTGCGCCTGAACCTGGTCGCGGCCTGGCGCGAGGCCAAGGTGTTCACCGACGCCGAGCGCGCCGCGCTGGAGCTGACGGAGCAGGGGACCCGCATCGCCGACGCGGCCGGCGGTGTCTCGGACGAGGCCTGGGCGAACGCCGCCAAGCACTACGACGAAGACCAGCTCGCCGCCCTCGTCTCCCTCATCGCCCTCATCAACGCCTACAACCGGCTGAACGTCATCGTCCAGCAGCCCGCCGGCGACTACCAGCCCGGCCAGTTCGGATAAGCCCGACAAGGGGAGCTCTTCCGGCAGTCCCGTCGCGGGTGACGTCGCCGGCAGGCAGATGTCCGGCGGCGCGGTCACGCGAGCCAGAGCGAGCCGCGCCGGTGACGCGTCGGCGGCACATCCACCGAGTCCGTGGCGTCGAGGGCCAGTTCATCGGCGCTGGAGTTCACCAGCCGCAGAAGAGCCCCCACTTGGGCCCGCAGCCGCTGTCGTGCCCGGCGTTCCTCGATCGCGGACCACCGCGCGACGGAACGGTCGTGACCGTGCCGGGCGAATGAGTAGAAGTCCACCTTGCGGCGGACCGCGCACGGATGGGGTCTCCTGGATTCCCGCGCCGCATCGCTGAGGCTGCGGGCGCCGTACCTGAGGTCGTGCAGAACCACGGTACGCCAGGGGTTCCCTGGTCGATGGTCGTCTCCGTTCCGGCTGTGCGCAGCGGGAACGTGATGGGCGGTGCGTGCCATGGGGACTCCGTCGGTAACCACCGCCAGGTATCTCCTGGCGGCTACCCGAAGCCCGCCGGACCCTTCGAACGCGAGATGTCCATGCCCGCAACGATATCCCGCGGCATCCGTGGACGAGCCTTGTACGCCTGGGGTTTCCGGGGCGGGCGCGTACAACGGCTCGGCGTACAGCACTACATGGGACCGTTTCCTGCGCACCATGGGCGGCGCCTACGCGGCAGGCGTCAACCAGACGGTCCTACACGGCTTCTCCTACGCCACCGCGCCGAAGGTGAGCCGGCCCGGCTTCGCGGCCTTCAGCCCCTACAACGGCGCCCCCGGCTACGGCGAATCCTGGGGACCCCGGCAGCCCACCTGGCAGCACGTCACCGATATTTCCGGCTACCTCGGCCGCGTCCACCGGGTCCTCCAGTCGGGCACCGCGAGGGCGGACGTCGCCGTGTTCCGACAGACCGGTTACACCGCCACCGGCATCGGCGCGTCCTGGTTCGGGCGTCTGGGGTCACGCCGAGCCGGGTGAAGGGTTCATCCGGCCCCGAGGGCGCGCTCGTCCCCTTCCCGCTCACCGCGGTCCGGCTCCTGGAGAGGCCCTTCCTGGCCAACATGCGCCGCACCCGCGCGTACCTGCTCTTCGTCGACATCGTCGATCCCGCGGTCGAAGGCGACATGACCTCGGCATCCGCCTCCCCCCGCACCCCCTGCGGCATCGCCCGCACCGCCTGGACACGTCATGCCGACCGCTTCCGGCTGACCGTGGACGTGCCCGCCGGGAGCACGGCGGAGGTCCACCTTCCCGCGTCCGACGGCCGTGCCGAGGCACCGGCGGGAGCGCAGCTCCTGCGCACCGGTGGCACGGAGACGGTGTACGAGGTGGGCTCCGGCCACTGGGGGTTCCACTCGACGCTGCCACTGGCCTGAGGCACACGTGCCCCGCCCGCCCCACGGACCGGGCCGCACCACACGAACACCGCCCGACTGTGGCCGGATTGCTCGTCTGACGAGCGTTCGAATCCGGTGATACTCAGGGCTGGGCAATCCGTCCCAATCCCCTCGTTTGGAGGCCATCCATGCCCCAGACCAGAGTTTCCACCGCCGCTGTGCTCGACGCCTGGCTGTCCGGCGCCGAGAGCGCGTACGGGCAGGCCAACCCGGCCGGACCCCTGTACGTCGGCGGCACGGCGGCCGAGGCCGCGCTCACCGACCCGAGCGACTCCCTCTACGGCTTCTGTTCCAGCCCGAGCGGCTCCCACGGCAGCTGGTGCTGCTGATCACCTGAGGCACCTGCGGAAGAAGACCAGCGCGGGGGACTGCGCGCCGAGCCATCACCGGTCGCGCAGTCTCCCGTGCTCCTTTTCGGCATCAGGTTTTCGGGATCGGGTTTTCGGCATCGGGAGGGTGGACGGTGAGCGGATCGGTACCAGTGGAGCCGGGCAGGAGCAACGAGGAGCATTGGTTCTCCCGGCCCGTACGAGCCGTCGCCCGCCCGTGGCGGGAGGAGCTGGCCCGGCGGCTGGCCGCCGTGGACGCCCTGAGCCGGGCGGAACGGGAGGCGGTGCTGGAGGGCGGCCACAGCGCCCTGCTCAGGTCCCTGCACGCCAAACTGTCCCGCCTGTTCCTGATCGAACTGCGCGCGCTGCACATGACAGCGGGCGGCGGGCGGGCCGCCGAAGGCGCGGACGCCGTAGCCGACACGGAGACGTGGGCCGAGTTCATCGAGCAGGCCGCCGAGGAGGGCTACCTCGACCGGCTGGCCGGCCGGTACCCGACCGTGGCCCGGCGGATCGCGTCGGTGGCGCGGCTGTCGGTGGCGGCGACGGCCGGTTTCGCACAGCGCCTCGCCGCGGACCGTGACCTGCTGCGGCCGCTGCTGGACGGACCTGCGGGGCAGCTGCGCGCCGTCGCGTTCGGAGCGGGCGACACCCACCGCGGCGGACTGACGGTGAGCCGGGCCGACTTCGCCGGTGGAAGCGTCATGTACAAGCCCCGGCCGTCCGACACGGATGTGGCCCTGGGCGCGCTGCTGGACGAGCTGTACGCGGACTTCCCCGGCGCCCCGGTGCCGGCCGAGCGCATCCGGGTGCCGCGGACGCTGCCGCGCGAGGGCTACGGCTGGGCCGAGTTCGTCCGCCACCGCCACTGCGCCGACGACGCCGAACTCGCCTCCTTCTACCGCAACATGGGGCACTGGCTGGCCGTGCTCCGCTTCACCGGCGGCACCGACATGCACGCCGAGAACATGGTCGCCGCGGGCCCGGTACCGGTGATCGTGGACGCCGAGACGCTCTTCGACGCCCCCGCGCCCTTCCCGCCCAGCGGCCGGGGCGACGCGGTGGACGTGGCGGCGGCGGCCATCCGCCGCACGGTGCTGCGTACCGGACTGCTGCCCGTGCGCGGCACCGGCTTCGCGCTCGGCGGGGTGGACATCTCCGGGGTCGGGGCGCTGCCCGGCCAGCAGCCGCTGATCCCGAACCCGGTGATCGCGGACGGCGGCACCGCGGCGGCCCGCTTCCAGGTGGACCTGGTGGCGATGCCCCCCACGGACAACCACCCCAGCCCGACCCCGGTACTGAGCTTGTACTGGGACCGGATCCTGGCCGGGTTCCGCGAGATGACCGCGCATCTGCACCGGCCCGGGACCGATCCCCACCAGCTGCTGCGCCGCTTCGAGGGCGCCCGGGCGCGGCGGATCCTGCGGCCGACGCAGGCGTACGTCGACATCGGCCGGATGCTGTGGCACCCGGCGTCGTTGCACGACGAGACGGCCGCCGTCGAGCGGGCCCGGGACATCCTGCGCCGCAACGCCGAGGTGCTGCCCGGCGCGCCGACCGACCGCGCCGCCATCGACGGCGAGATCGCGGACCTGCTGATCGGTGACATACCGATGTTCACCTTCACCGTGGACGCGGCCGCCGTACGGACCACCGTCGAGGACTGGCGCACCGCCGACCTGGCGCTGGAGGAGTCGGTGATCCAGGACGCGCTGGTGGGCGCGTACCTCAACGAGCGTTCGCTGCCCCAGCGGGTGCAGGCCGCCGCCCGCGAACCGCACGCCCGTGACCGGGAGCGGCGGCGCCGCGACCTGGCCGCCCAGATGGTACGGCGGCTGTGCGACGGGGCGGTGCGCGGCGAGGACGGTACGGTCACCTGGATCAGCCCCGTCTTCACTCCTGCCGGGTGGTCCATCAGGGTGCTGCCCGCCGACCTCTACACCGGGCAGGGCGGGGTGGCGCTGACCCTCGCGGAGTACCTGACCGAGGTGCGGGCCGGACGCGCGGACGACGTGCCCGGGGTCGCCGAGACGTTCGAGGGCGCGCTGCGGGTGCTGGTCTCCACCGAGGACCGGACGCCGACGCCGTCGGCCGGGGCGTTCAGCGGTGCCGCCTCCCAGGTGTGGACGTGGCTGGCGCTGCACCGGGTGCTCGGCGAGGACCGGCTGCTGGAACGGGCGGCCGGCAGGGCTCTGTTGCTCGCGGAGGGCGGCCGGCTGGTCGAGGACGACATCGAGGTGGACCTCCTCAACGGGGCGGCCGGCGGCATCGTCCCCCTGCTCGGCCTGGCCGCGGCGACCGGACACGACCGGTGGCTCGGCGCCGCCGCGCACATCGGCCGCCGGCTCACCGGGCTGGCCACCGTCGACGCGAGCGGCGCCCGCTGGACGACCCGGCTCAACCCCGAGGGAATCGGCGGCTTCGCCCACGGCGCCACCGGCATCGGCTGGTCGCTGACCCGGCTCGCCCTCGGCGACGCGGGCTCCCCGGCCGAACGGCGCGACTGGACGCATCTCGCCGAGCGGGCCTTCGCCTACCAGGAGTCCCTCTACCAACCCGAGCACGGCAACTGGCTCGACGTCCGCATCGGCGCCGAGGAGGACTTCTTCACCAGCTGGTGCCACGGCAGCGCGGGCGTGGGCATCGGCATGCTCGACCTCCACCGGCGCACCGGCGATCCCGCCCACCTCGACATGGCCCACCGCGCCGCACGCGCCTGCGCCGCCGAGGGCTTCGGCTGGAGCCACACCCTGTGCCACGGCGACCTCGGACTCTGGGAGTTCCTCACGTCCATGGACGTCGGTGACCCGTCGGCGCTCGACGCCGAGATCCTCACCGGCCTCGAACAACGCGGTCCCGTCGGCGGCCTCGCCCGCGAAGCGTTCTCGCCGAGCCTCATGTCCGGCCTCGCGGGAGTCCTCCACACCCTTCTGCGCATGCATCCAGGAGCCACGCTGCCCAATCCGCTCCTCCTCGACTGACCAATACTGTGCACTAGATTGACGGCCGTAACAAAACTGCCCTAGATTTCCGTGACGTTCAGTGCACTGAGCATCTGCCACTGGGCATCGGTACGACACGCTCCCGCCCCCACTCCCACAGGAGCCGCCGTCATGCGCACCCGCCTGCGTCTCTCCCTCGTCGCCCTCGCCACGGCCGCGGTCACCGCCCTCACAGCCGGCTCCGCCCCGGCAACCGTGCAGGCCCGGACCGCGAACTCCGGTCACCTCACCGGCACCCTCGCCGACGGAGCCGCCTGGATCGCGGACGTTCCCGCAGACTGGAACGGCACCCTGCTGCTGTTCAGCCACGGTTTCGGCCAACTCGTCGCCCGCGACGCGCCCACCGACGCCGTACGCGACGAACTCCTCGCCCAGGGATACGCGCTGGCCGGCTCCTCCTACGACCCGAACGGTTCGATGTGGGCCCTGGCGAGCGCGGAACGCGACCAGTTCGCCACCCTCGACGCGGTCACCGCGCGGATCGGCACACCGAGCCGCACCCTCTCCGTCGGCACCTCCATGGGCGGGCTGGTCAACGCCCGGATCGCCCGCGACGGCGCCGGTCGCGTCGACGGCGCGCTGGGCCTGTGCGGGCTGGTGGCCGGCGGCACCGACCTGGACAACTACCAACTCGACGCCGAATACACCCTCGCCCGGCTGCTCCTGCCCGAACAGGACGTCGAGCTCGTCCGGTTCGGCTCCGCCGACGAGGCCGCCGCCACCGCCCAGAAGCTCACCGCGGCCGTCACCGCCGCACAGGCCACACCGCGGGGCCGCGCCCGCATCGCGCTGGCCGCCGCCTTCCTCAACCTGCCGGCGTGGGCCCCGGGCCGGACCGCCCCCGCGCCCACCGACTGGGCGGGCCAGCAGGAGCAGCAGTACGCCTGGTTCGCGAGCGGCATACTGTCCTTCGTCGAGGGCGGCCGGTACGCGGTCGAGCAGGCCGTCGGCGGCGACAACTCCTGGAACCGGGGCGTCGACTACGCCCGCCTCCTCGCCGGATCCGTCCACGCCCCGCAGGTCCGCGCCCTGTACCGGGCGGCCGGACTCGACCTGCGCGCCGACCTGAAGGCGCTCACCTCGGGCGCCCGCATCACCGCCGACCCGGCCGCCGTCCGCACCGCCGAGCGCACCTCCTCCGCGGGGCAGGGACTCGCCGTACCCCTGCTGGACGTTCACACCACCGCCGACAACCTCGTCCCGGTCGAGCAGGAGCGCCGGTTCGCCGACCGCGTCCACGCGGCCGGCCGGGCCGCGCTGCTGCGCCAGGCCTATGTCGAGCGCCAGGGCCACTGCACCTTCACCACCGCCGAGACGGTCGCCGCCCTCCACGCCCTCGAACACCGCGTCACCTCGGGCAGTTGGGACGCCGCCACCCCGGCCGCCCTGCAACGGTCGGCCACCGCGCTCGGCCTGGACGGAGCGGCCTACGTCGCCTACCGTCCGGCAGCCCTGACGGTCGGCCGGCGTTGATGACGACCGTGATGAAATGGCGCTTCGCTCACGGGAGTGGCTACCAGTCGCGGGCGGCACGCCGCAGGGTGTCGCGGACCCGGACGACGGCGGGGTCGCTCTCGGTGCCGGGCCGCTGGACGAGGAACAGGGTGTTCAGCGGGGATTCCTCCGGATCGTGGAGGAGGGCGAGGCGTCCGGTGTCCAGGTACTCCTGGCAGAGCGAGCGGGGCAGCACGCTGAAGCCGCCGCCCGCGTCGACCGCGGACAGCACCGCGTACGGGTTGGGTACGGTGACCGCGGCGCACGCGGTGAGCTGCGACCGCGAAGCAGGACGTCGAGCCGGAGGAGCGGCTCGACGTGCTGCACGCCTGGCTCGTGGAGGACGTGCCTGGCGGCCGGGTGCGCATCCTCACCCAGGAGACGCAGATCGGTCAGCCGGCCGCCGAGCTGGCGAAGCAGACCCCGACCCCGATGGTCAACGGCCACCAGGCCTGGCTCGACGTCCTGGTCCGCGCAGCCGCCGGCACGCTCGGCGCCCGACCGTCACCGGGTCCCAGCCCTACCGGGACGTGCCGAAGTCCTGGGTCCAGTAGGAGTTGGGCTGTGCGAGACCCACGCCGATCTCCTTGAAGGAACAGTTGAGGATGTTCGCCCGGTGGCCGGGGCTGGACATCCAGCCCGCCATGACCTGCTCGGGAGTGGCGTAGCCGTAGGCGACGTTCTCGCCGTAGGCGCTCCAGCTGTAGCCGGCCCTGGTGATCCGGTCGCCCGGGGACGATCCGTCGGACCCGGTGTGCGACATGTTCTGGTGGGCCGCCATGTCCGCGCTGTGTGCCTGGGCGGCCTTGGCCAGGGTCGCGTTCGAGGTGAGGGCCGAGCACCCCACCTTGGCGCGCTCCGCGTTGACCAGCTGGATGACGCGGGCGGCGGCCCCGGAGGCCGTGGCCGCCGGCTTCGGGGTGCTCGGCGCCGTGGGGGTCTTGGCGGTGGGCGCGGTGGCCTTGGGGGCGGGGGCGGTGGTCTTCGGAGTGCGGGGAGAAGCGCTGGTCCGGTGCTTCGGCGCGGTGGTCCGCGGAGCGCTCGGGGAGGCGGTCGGGGCCTTCGACGCCGGTGAAGCGGTGGGAGCGCTGTCCGTGGCGCCGTCCCAGTGGTGCTTCCAGTGGCGGTACCAGTGGAGGTCCCGGTCGGTGTTGCTCTGCCACGCCGCGGCCGTGTTCGTCGCGGTGCTCTGGAGCTGATCTCCGTCGGCGGCTCCCCAGTCGCCACACGCCACGGCGACGGACGGCACGCCCACGGCTCCCACGGCGGCGGCGGCGATGACTATCCGCCGGTAATGCTGGATCTTGCGGTGCTTTCCCATGCGTGACCTGCCCTGAACTGCGACGATGTCCTGCTGGTCGTCATTCTTGGGACGCCCTCACAGAGAGCGCAAAGGGCCCTTGGTACTACTCGGCTTCGTAGACTTCCGCGGCCCTTGCCAGGGGAGTGGGGGCGTGCTGCTCGCACTGCCGTGGCCGACGGGCAGGCCCTGATACCCCGTCAGCAGCCTTTGAGCATCGCGAACGGGCGAGAACTCCTGAACGGGCGGAATGCCTTCAAGTCGAACGTGCGGCGTGTCCGCACCAAGACGGACAAGTCTCTTATGTCGCCGGAGCGACCTCTACTAAGCGGGACGGCGAGGTCGTGGACTGGGCGTGACAGATGTCACGGAACCGCCGGTTCCGGATGTGTGCGGATCCAGAAAGATGACGGTATCCACTGACTTGACCGACTCCAGAAAAGGCGTACGGTTTCAAGGGAGATTGCACCCGTCCTGCGAAGGCACGCCCCCCATGGACCGCACAGTCCCCCGCGAACCCCACCAGAGCATGGCGCCCGGTGCACCCCTGGCCCGGAGCGGCCTGGAATCGTTCGTCGGCGGACCCTGGACCCTGCCGTGGTCGCCGACCGCGTGCGCCCGGGCGAGGGCCGCCATCCGCGACGTACTGTCCCAATGGGATCTCACGGACCTCGTCCCGACCGCCGAGCTGCTGGTCAGCGAGCTGGTGGGCAATGCCCTGCGGCATGCCGACGGGCCGGTAACCCTCACCCTCGAGCGGGTGTCCGATGTGCGCTGTCTGGTGAGCGATGGCTCCTCGGCGCCTCCCCGTCCGCGCGACGCGGACCTCGAGGACGAGACCGGCCGCGGACTCGCGCTGGTCGATGCGCTGGCCGCGCGGTGGGGCTGGACATACGGGCCCGTGGGCAAGAGTGTGTGGTTCGAGCTCTCCGCGGACCTGGCGGCGGCATGACGACCCCGTCCACCGCCGACGAGCCCATGGCGCTGGCCGCCGCGCGGCTGCGCACGGCGGGCATGCGGGTGACCGCCCCGCGCATGGCCATGCTGACCGCCGTCCACGAGTCGCCCGACCACCTCGACGCCGACGCCCTGCGTGAACGTGCCCAGCGGATCACCGGCCGCCTGTCGCTACAGGCCACCTACAACGTGCTGCGCGCGCTCACGGACGCCGGTCTGGTCCGGTGCACTCAGATCCCGGGTCACCCGGCCCGTTACGAGACCGAGCGCCACGACAATCACCACCACTTCGTGTGCCGCGCCTGCGGAACCATCCGTGACGTGGAATGCACGGTGGGTGCGGCTCCCTGTATGGAGCCGCGGCTGCCGGACGAGTACGACACCCAGGAGGCCGCGGTGACGTTCTGGGGCCTGTGCCCCGACTGCCGGGCCGAGGCCCCGACCCCCTGATCGACACCCCTCGGCCGAGCTGTGAAACCCTTCACACTTCGCTGAAGAACAGGCTTTTCGTGGCGACGGTCACGTCGCGCGGCAGGCAATTTGTTTAGGTTCGCGGGACTGTGCCGCTGTTCCGCGAACTGCCGAGGTCCTGCTGATGCCGTACCGACCCTGCCTCCTGCCGCATAGGCGTGCCGCGATGTGGGCCGGCGTCGTCGCGACCTCGGTGGCGGGGTTGCTGGCGGCCGGGACGGTGGACCCGCCACCGGCAGCGGCGGCCGCGCGGTCCGACGCCGCCACCACGCGGTCGGACCCGGCGACGGCCGCGTTCCTCGAGCGGGTGCGGCCGCAGGGGAAGGAACAGGTGACGGCCGCGGCACTCGACCTCGACGACACCGGCCGCACGCCCGCGGTGTACGGCGACGACATCCCTTACGACACCGCCAGCATCGTGAAGGTCGACATCCTGGCCACGGCGCTGCTCCAGGCCCAGGACGCCGGCCGGAGCCTCACCGCGCAGGACCGCGCCCGGGCGGAAGTGATGATCGAGCGCAGCGACAACGACGCGGCGAACGCGCTGTGGCGGCGCATCGGACTGGCGTCCGGTCTGGACGCCGCGAACAAGCGGCTGGGGCTGACCTCGACGAAGGGCGGTTCCGGCGCCGAGTGGGGGCTGACCCGGACGACGGCGAGCGACCAGATACGGCTGCTGCGCGACGTCTTCGGCGCGGGCTCCGGCAGAGGCGGCGCCTCCCCTGCGCTCGACCAGGCTTCCCGCACCTACATCCGCACGCTGATGGCTCGTATCGCCGCCGAGCAGGCCTGGGGCGTCTCGGCGGCCGCCGACTCCGGCTGGGCGCTGAAGAACGGCTGGCTACAGCGCACCGCCACCAAGCTGTGGGACGTCAACAGCGTCGGGGAGATCACCGCGGACGGGCACCACTACCTCGTCGCGGTCCTCTCCCACGGGAGCACGACGATGGGGGACGGCGTCTCCCTGGTGGAACGCGCGGCCCGGGCGGCCGTCTCCTCGGCGGCCGCCCACTAGTTCGCGTCGCGTACTACGTCAACCACGCCGGGGCGGCCAGGTCGGACGCCCCCAGGTGGGCTGTGGCGAGCAGGGTTCCGTCGGATGTCGTCACCCGCGCGCCGGTGAGTGCCTTGGGATCGACGGAGGCGGGGCTGCCCCAGGAGCCCTTTCCCCCGCGCAGCGTCAAGGCGCCGACGGGAACCGTGCTGCCGTCGCTGTGGACCAGCAGGCAGAAGACCTTGCCGCTGTAGGGCTTCCCGGCGCCGGCGAGATCGATGGTCATGTAGACCCAGCCGTGCGGATCGGCGTGCGCATAGACCTCACCGACCGGTTTCCGGCCGGCGGCGGCCGAGCTGAGGTCTCCGGACAGCATCTCCGTGCCGCTGCCGGGGGAGGTGGCGGACGGGCCGGCCGTGACGTCCTCGATCGCCGTACCGACCGCCCAGCCTCCGAACCCTGTGGCGACGAGGAGCGCGGCCGCGGCGGAGGCGATCCGCAGCCGTACCCGGCCGCGCCGGCGCTGGGGTGGCACGGAGGCCTCACGGGTGTGCGGACGCCCTTCATGGACCTGCGCCCCGTGCGTCAGAGCCTGCGCCGCCCTGGTCTCGAACCCGACCGGCGGCTCATTGCCGGGCAGCAGCCCGATCAGCCCGTCGCCGACGAGGGTCAACTGCCCGATGTACTCCCGGCACTCCGCGCACTCGTCCAGATGAGCGACCGCACCGGCCCGTTCCCGGCCGGGCAGCACGCCGAGCGCCAGCTCGGCGCCGATCTCCCGCAGCTTCTCGCAGGTCACGTCACTCGACATGGTCGCCTCGCTTCGGCGCCGCGAGCGTGGTCCGCAGCTTGCCCATCGCCGCCCTGATGCGCGTCTTGGCGGTGCCCAGCGGGATCTTCTCCGAGTCGGCGACCTGCTGGGCGGTCATGCCGTAGATGCCCGCCATCACCAGGGCGCGCCCCTGTTCGGGCGGCAGCTCCGCCACGGCGGCCCGCAACCGGGAGGACGCCTCGTCGGCCAGCGCGTGCCGCTCGGGTGTCTCGCTGACGACACCGAGGACCGCCTCGAGGTCCTCGGGCGCCACCGGCTCCGGCTGCCGCGAGCGTACGGCGTCGATGGCCAGATTGTGGGCGATGGCCGTCAGCCAGGTCCGCACCGAACCGCGACGCGCGTCGTAGATCTGCGCATGGCGCCATGCCCGCTCGAACGTCTGCTGGGCGACGTCCTCGGCGAGCTGCGGATCCCCGACGACGGCGACGGCGACACCGAAGACCGTGTGCTGGAACCGGCGCACGAACGTGACGGCGAGCTCCGGATCGCCGGTGGCCAGCCCGGACAGCAGAGCCTCGTCCGGGAGGCGGCCCGCGGGGAACCGAAATCTCGACACATCAGTATGTACGGTCCATCCGAGCCTCGGGATTGCCCGGCGGTCACGGAAACGGAAGGGCATATTCCGATTCTCTCTCCGTCGGGCCCGCGCGTACCCGGCGGACTTGCCCTGGAGTGCACTCCAGCCGCCACACTGATCACGACGGATTTCGTGGCGTGGACAGAAGGGCGGCAGCACATGGAGACGACAGGCCGGGCGGGGCACCCGCTGCCGTACGACATCTATCGGCAGGCGATCGAGCGGGAGACGCTGCGTTTCGCCGAGGTGGCGGGGAGCGCGGACCCCGCGACCGCCGTGCCCTCCTGCCCCGACTGGACGCTGGCCGAACTCTCCCGGCACGTGGGATCGCTTCAGCGCTGGTTCTCCGCGCTGCTGACCCGGCTGGTGCAGGAGCCCCCGCGCAGCCGGGACGTGGAGCTGGGGCTGCCGGAGCGTGCGCAGGAGTATGCCGAGTGGGTGGCGGCGGGCGTACCCCGAGTGGCGGCCGTACTGCGGGCCACGGATCCCCAGGCGGCCATGTGGGCGTGGGGCGAGGACCAGCATGCCCGGTTCTGGGCCCGGCGGATGCTGTTCGAGACGCTGGTGCACCGGGTGGACGCCGAGCGTGCCGTCGGCCGTGACCCGGACATCGACCCCGTCCTGGCGGCGGACGGGGTGGACGAGTTCCTCGCCAACCTGCCCTACGCGGGCCTCTTCGCCCCCGACGTCGCGAAAGTGCGCGGCGACGGCGAGATCATCGCCTTCCGATGCACGGATTCCGTCGGCGGCGCCGGCGAGGAGTGGCGGGTGCGGCTGGATCCGGACGGATTCCGCCTGCTGCCGCGAGCGGCCGACGGCACCACGGAATCCGAGCCGCACGTGGCGGTGGGCGGGCCGGGTGCCGACCTCCTGTTGCTGCTCTACGGGCGCCGGTCGTACCAGGAGGTGGCCTTCGAGGTGTCGGGAGAGGCCGCGGCACTCGATTCATGGTTCGCGCACACGGCCTTCTGACCCGACCCGTGGGCAGAGGCCTACCGTGACCGGTGTGACTCATGGGACAGCAGTGGGAGCGGTGACCGCCGCTCTCTGGACAGGGTGGTGACGATTCGGGGCAAGCAGTGCTAGAAAGGCCGAATGCAAGACCGATTTGCCCGGCTTAGGCGAATATCGCTGCGACCGCTGTCGGGGAAGAGTCCGCGGAGCGTCGCCGGGCAGGTGTTCATCCTGCAAGTGGCACTGGTGGTGCTGCTCGTGGTCTTCGCCGTCTTCTCCCTTTTCCTTCAGTCGCGGCGAGACACCAACGCCGAAGCCAAACGCCGTTCCATAGCCGTCGCGCAGACCTTCGCCCACTCCCCGGGCGTCCTGACCGCGCTGCGCACCCCCGCCCCGTCGAAGGTGCTCCAGCCGCTGACGGAGGCGGGACGCAAGTCCGCGGGCGTCGACTTCATCGTCGTCATGGACACCCACGGCATCCGCTACACCCACCCCATCCCGAGCCGGATCGGAAAGCGGTTCGTGGGCACCATCGGGCCGTCCCTGGCCGGGAAGGTCTACACGGAAAGCGTCCACGGCCCACTGGGACGGGAGGTGCAGGCCACCGTTCCCATCAACGACCCCCACGGCAAGGTGGTGGCCCTCGTCTCCGCGGGGCTGAAGGTCAAGAACGTCACCAGCCAGGTGGACCGGCAGATACCGATCATCCTCACCGCCGGCGGAGGCGCGCTCGCAGCGGCGACGTGCGTGACGGCGCTGGTGGGCAGACGGCTGCGCCGCCAGACCCACAGCCTGGCCCCGGGCGAGATGACCCGCATGTACGAGCACCACGACGCGGTGCTGCACTCCGTGCGCGAAGGCGTGCTCATCATCGATGACGACGGGGTGCTGCTGCTGGCGAACGACGAGGCCAGGCGGCTCCTGGCACTGCCCGCGGACGCCGAGGGCAGGCGGGTGGCCGAGCTGGCGAGCCTGGAACCCGAAATGGCCCAGCTCCTCACCTCCGGCCGCGAGGCCACCGACGAGGTCCACTTCGCCGGGCCCCGGCTGCTGGCGGTCAACCAGCGGCCCACGGACCGCTGCGGAGGCCCCAAGGGAACCGTGGTCACACTGCGCGACTCCACCGAACTCCAGGCCGTGTCCGGCAGAGCCCAGGTCGCCCGCGACCGGCTCAAGCTGCTGTACGACGCCGGACTGGGCATCGGCACCACCCTCGACGTGGCCCGGACGGCCGACGAACTCGCCCGGGTCGCCGTCCCGCGCTTCGCCGACTACGTCACCGTGGACCTGGCCGATGCCGTGCTGCACGGCGAGGAACCCGCCAGCACGGCGACCGGCATGCGACGTATCGCCGTGAGCGGCATCCGGGACGACCACCCGCTCTACGAGAAGGACCGGCTGATCGACTTCCTGCCCTCCACACCCCAGGCCCGCGGCTACGACACCGGCCGTTCCGAACTGGTCACCGACCTGTCCACCGCCACCGGCTGGCGCGCGCAGGACCCGGAGCGCTCCGAGGACATCGTGGAATTCGGCATCCACTCCCTCATCACGGCCCCCATCCAGGCCCGCGGCACCGTGCTGGGCCTGGCCAATTTCTGGCGGTCCAAGGAGCACGGTCCCTTCGACGAGGAGGAGCTGTCGCTCGCGGAGGAGCTGGTCGCCCGTGCCGCCATCAGCATCGACAACGGCCGCCGCTACTCCCGTGAGCACGCCCTGGCCGTCACCCTCCAGCGCAGCCTGCTGCCGCGGGCCCTGCCCGAGCAGAGCGCCCTCGACGTCGGCTACCGCTACCTCCCCGCCCAGTCGGGAGTGAGCGGCGACTGGTTCGACGTGATCCCCCTGCCCGGCAGCCGGGTGGCCCTGGTGGTCGGTGACGTGGTCGGTCACGGCCTGCACGCCGCCGCCACGATGGGACGACTGCGCACCGCGGTGCACAACTTCACCACGCTCGACCTGCCGCCCGACGAACTGCTGGGCCATCTGGACGACCTCGTCGGCCGTATCGACCAGAACGAGACCTGCCCCGAGACTCCCGCGGCCGTCGTGGGCGCCACCTGCCTGTACGCGATCTACGACCCGGTGACGCGCCGCTGCGCCATGGCGCGAGCCGGGCACCTGGCACCCGCGCTGGTCCTCCCGGACGGCAGCGCCACCTTCCCCGACCTGCCTGCCGGACCGCCGCTCGGCCTGGGCGGCATGCCGTTCCAGACGGCGGAGTTCGACCTCCCCGAGGGCTCCGAGCTCGTGCTCTACACCGACGGCCTCGTCGAGGACCGCGCGCGCGACCTGGACGTGGGCATGGAACTGCTGCGCGAGGCTCTGGAAGGCCACCCCGACCGGCCGCCGGACGAGAGCTGCCAGGCCGTGCTGGACGAGCTGCTGCCCGGCCGGCCCCAGGACGACGTCGCGCTCCTCATCGCCCGCACCCGGGCGCTGCCGCCCGACCGGATCGCCGACTGGGACGTACCGCCCGATCCGGCCGCCGTGGCCAAGGTACGCCTCGCGGCCGCCGACAAACTCGACGAGTGGGGCCTGACCGAGCTCGCCTTCGGTATGGAGCTCGTCCTGAGCGAGCTCGTCACCAACGCCATCCGCTACGGCGGCGAGCCCATCCACGTCCGGCTGATCCACGACCGCACCCTCACCTGCGAGGTGGCCGACGCCAGCAGCACCTCGCCGCATCTGCGGTACGCCGCGACGACCGACGAAGGCGGCCGGGGCCTCTTCCTGGTCTCGCAGCTCACCGAACGCTGGGGCACCCGGTACACCCCCCAGGGCAAGGTGATCTGGGCGGAACAGGCACTGCCGAAGACCGAGGGCGGCGGCGGGCCGTGGGGTGCGGACCGGACACAGTGACCGCACAGCTCGAAGGCTCGCCCGGGTCAGGGGAGTCCGCCCTTGGGCACCCCGTGTGGCCGAGACCGGGAACCGTGCCGACCTGGTCCGGGCGCTGCGCGGCTGTCACGACGCCGTCATCGCTCCCTACGGGGACCGTATCCAGGCCCGCATCGACATCCAGCGAGCCGTGCGTGCCCGCGCTTTCCTCGACGGCGGCGTCGAAGGCCTCCTGCGCACCCTGGGCCCGGTATGCGCGGCAGTCGCCCGTCCCGTCCTCTCGGTGGAGTACTGCGACGACCGGGACCTGTGTCTCCAGGGCCGCGCCCTGACCCTGGTGCCGTCCTGCTTCTGCTGGAACCGCCCGATCTCGCTGGCCGATCCCGACCTGCCTCCGGTGCTGGTCCGCCCCCTTCCACCGCCTTCCACCGCCTTCCACCGCCGCCACCGCACGACGAACCCTCCGCCGGCCGGCCCGCGGCACCGGTGACGGCGCTCCTCGGCCGCACCCGCGCCGCCGTCCTGCGGGTCACCGCCGACGGAGCGGCCACCACCGGTGAGCTCGCCCGGGCCGTCGGTGTCTCCGCCGCCACCGTCACCCACCACACCACAGCGCTGTGCGACGCGGGCCTGCTCACCAGCCGACGGCACGCCGTCGGTGTACTCCACGTCCTGACTCCCCTCGGCGCGGCCCTGCTGCGCGGCGGCGCCTGACTGGCGGTGCGCGTCAGGGCGCGGTGAACAGGGTCGGGAAGCGCGGCGCGAGCCATGGTCTGCGCCCCCAGGCGACGACCTGTCCCCGCGCGATGGCCCGCCACGGGTTGCGGCGGCCCAACGCGATCAGGAGGAAGGTGACGGGCTCGAGCAGGATGGTGCAGTCCGGACGGTCCGGTGGCCCCGGTGTCACGTTCACGGTGCCGTCGGCCAGGACGACACCGAACGCCGCGGCACTCCGTAGCCGGATGGTGTACCGGGCCGTGAGACCGGCGGTGGCCGCGGGGTCGGCGACGCGCGGCATGACCGAGAGCATGAACGGCATACAGAGCATCACCCGGTCGTGGTCGAGCATGTGCGGGCGGTTCAACGCCCGGGCGAGGTCGTAACCGTGGCCCAGCATGTGCGTCAGCAGGTATGACCCGAGTATCGCCCGGTCCATGGGGCCGAGCGGGGTGACCAGCGTGGGGTTCTCGGCCGCCGTGTGGGACGCGGCCTGTTCCACGGCGTCCAGGAACAGGCCGGCCTCCTCGGTGATCATCGTCGCGAGCGGCTCCGCCCGGCGCTCCCCGAATCCCTCCAGCGCCTGCGCGTTGGCCGCGGCCAGACTCCCGGGTGTGCCGTCGCCGTACGGGCGCTCCCGTCCGGACACGAGATCGGCCATCAGTTCGTTGGCCAGCGCCAGATGGGCGGCCGCCTCGCCGACCGTCCACCGCAATCCGGGTACGGGAGCCGATGTGTCGGGCACCGCGCGCAGAAGAGCGGCGATGTCACCGGCGGTCTCGCGGATCGCCTGCCCGAGCCCTTCGGGCAAGGGCCCTCTCACGTCCTGCCGAGCCGTCGTACGCACACCGCGCCCCTTCCGTCCGGCGCGTCCCTCGCGCACGTGGTCCGCCGCACCCAACCAGACCCCGGGCAGGCGCGACAAGCCCTCACCGGCGCCGGACCGCCATGGGTCCACGCCCGGACTCCGGCCATTCGGGTGATGTGCTTACCAGGTCGAACGGTGCGGTGAGCAAGGGCGGACTGGCTCTTTTCCCGCTCGTCGCGTTCCCGGCGATCCGTTCGGAGTGGCAGCCCGACGCGGGCCGACCCAAACTGAGATCCACGGTTCGCGATCTAGGAGGTCGAATGGTGGAGCAGTCCTCCGAGGTCCCCATATCCGGACCAGTGACCGAGACGGAAAGAATGCTCGCGGACGTACTGGCCGACGTCACGTCTCTCGAGCGCATTCCGGTCGACAGCCACTTCTTCACCGACCTCGGCGCCAACTCCCTGGTGATGGCACAGTTCTGCGCCCGGATCAGGAAGAGGGCGGATCTGCCGTCCGCGTCGATGAAGGACATATACCGGCACCCCACGATCCGCAGCCTGGCGGCCGCTCTCGCGGCGGCGGCTCCCGCGGCCGCCGAAGCACCGGTGACGCCGACGTGCGGGCCGCCGCGCCGGCCGACGAGCCGGCTGCGCTATTTCCTCTGCGGATCCTGCCAATTGCTGGCCTTCCTGGCTTACTCCTTTGTGGCGGGCCTGGTCACCTCCCGGGGATACGAGTGGATCGCCAACGGATCGGGTCTGGCGGACATCTACCTGAGGTCACTTCTCTTCGGGGGCACCGTTTTCGTGGCCATGTGCCTGTTCCCGGTCATCGCCAAATGGCTGCTCGTCGGCCGCTGGAAACCCGGCGAATTCCCGCTCTGGAGTCTCGCCTATCTGCGCTTCTGGCTCCTGAAGGTGCTCCTCCACGCCAATCCGATGGTCTTCTTCGTCGGCAATCCGCTGTACGTGCTGTACCTGCGGGCACTCGGCGCGCGCATCGGCAAGGGGGTCACGATCCTCTCCCGCTCCGTACCGGTCTGCACCGACCTGCTCACGATCGGGGCCGGGACGGTGATCCGCAAGGACGCGTTCCTGCTCTGCTACCGGGCACACGCGGGCCGCATCCAGACCGGACGGGTCACACTCGGCCGCGACGTGTTCGTCGGCGAGAAGACCGTCCTCGACATCGACACGTCGATGGGCGACGGAGCGCAGATCGGTCACTCGTCCGCCCTGTACCGCGGCCAAGCGGTGCCGGACGGGGAGCGCCGGCACGGCACCCCGGCACAGCCCACCCGGACGGACTATGTGAGGGTCGCTCCGGCGAAGTGCGGCACCCCGCGCCGGGCCTGGTTCGGACTCCTGACCCTTCTCCAGCTGTTCTTCGTATACCTGCCGCTGGCCTTCGGCGGGGTGTACATGCTGTTCACCGGGGTTCCGGCGATCGGCAGTCGGCTGGGCCCGGACAGGGACGGCCTCGGGCCGTCGGCCCTGATCACCGACGCGCTGCTGCTGTCCCTCGCGCTGTTCTTCGGTTTCGTCATCGTGGGTCTCGTCGTGCTGTACACCGTGCCGCGGCTGCTGAGTCTCGCTGTCAGACCCGACAGGGTCTATCCGCTCTACGGATTCCACTACGCGGCGCACCGGGCGACGGCCCGCATGACCAACGTGAAGTTCTTCGCCTGGCTCTTCGGCGACAGCTCCTACATCGTGTACTACCTGCGCGGCCTGGGATACGACCTGTCCCGTGTCGAGCAGACCGGGTCGAACTTCGGCACCGAGGTGCAGCACGAGAGCCCCTTCCTGGTCACCGTCGGCAGCGGCACGATGGTGGCCGACGGGCTCTCGGTCCTCAACGCCGACTTCTCCAGCACGTCCTTCCGGGTGTCCCGGGCGTCGATCGGGGCACGCAACTTCCTCGGCAACAACATCGCCTACCCCGCGGGCGGCAGGACGGGCGACAACTGCCTGCTCGCGACGAAGGTGATGGTGCCCCTCGACGGTGAGATCCGTGAAGGGGTGGGGCTCCTGGGCTCCCCCTGCTTCGAGATCCCCCGCTCGGTGGAGCGCGACACGCGGTTCGATCACCTGCGGACCGGGGACACACTGCGCCGGCGTCTCGCCGCGAAGAACCGCTACAACCTGCGCTCGATGGCCGTCATGCTGTTCGCGCGGTGGCTGCACACCTTCCTGCTGACGCTTCTCGCGCTCGCCTCCGTCGACCTGTACGGCGTGCTCGGGCATGTGGTGATCGCCGGATATCTGGCCCTCACGCTCGCGTCGACCACCCTCTACTACATCCTCGTGGAGCGCTGCATCACATCGTTCCGCGCGCTGCGGCCCCAGCTGTTCTCCATCTACGACCCGCGTTTCTGGCGGCACGAGCGCCTGTGGAAGGTCCCGGACGAGCACCTGAACATCTTCAACGGGACCCCCTTCAAGGCGCTGGTCTGGCGGCTGCTGGGTGTGCGCATCGGCAGCAGGGTGTTCGACGACGGCTGCTACCTGACGGAGCGGACGCTCACCACCATCGGCGACGAGTGCACCCTCAACGCGGGTAGCAAGATCCAGTGCCACTCGCAGGAGGACGGCACCTTCAAGTCCGACCGCACCACCCTCGGTGCCGGCTGCACGCTCGGCGTCGGCGCCCATGTGCACTACGGCGTGACGATGGGCGACGGCGCCGTGCTGGCAACCGACTCCTTCCTGATGAAAGGCGAGGAAGTCCCCCCGGACACCCAGTGGGGCGGCAACCCCGCTGCGGACATGCCCGATGCCCCCGGCCAGTTCAGCGGCATCGGCTCGGAAACAGCAATGTCTACGGTCAACGGCGCTGCGGCGACGCTGAGTTGAGGAAGGCCAAGCGATGGGAGCGCGTGTAGAGGCGGACCGGGAGTACTGGAGCCGTGTGCTGACCGCCGGAGGTCTCACCCCGGTGCCACGATGGGCTCCGGAGCCGGTCGCGGGAGTCGCCGAGTACGAGGCGACCGTGCCGGACGCCGTGGCGACCGCGGTGCGTGAGCTGGCGCGGCAGTCGGCGGTGCCGGTGAGCGCGGTGCTGCTGGCCGCGCACACCAAGGTACTGGCCGCCCTGTCCGGCGAGCGGGAGGTTGTGACGGGTTACGTCGCGGGCGAGCGGAGCGGACCGCTGCCGTGCCGGCTGACCGTTTCCGACGGGACCTGGCGCTCGCTCGTGGCCGAGGCACACCGGGTCGAGGCCGAGTTGCTGGCACACCGGCACTTCCCGGTGGAGGATCTGCGGCAGGAACTGGGGGTGGCGGGCCCGTCGTACGAGGTCGTGTTCGACCCGGCGGGGGAGGAGGCCGGGCTCGTCGAGGACGCCGCGCTGGGCGTCGGCTGGTGCGACCAGGACGGGCGGCTGTCGGTGCGGCTGCGGTACCGCACGCAGGTGCTGGACACCGACTGCGCGGCCCGGGCCGGGGGCTATCACCTGGCCGCGCTGCGGTTGATCGCGGCGGACGCGGACGCCGATCACACTCGGCAGAGCCTGCTGTCCGCCGACGAGGTGCACGAGCAGATCGAGGGGCTGGCCGGGCCCCGCCGGGAACTGCCGTCGGCGCGGGTGCACGAACTGTTCGAGCAGCGGGTGCGCGCGCATCCGGATCTGGTGGCGGCGGTGCACGGCGAGCGGGAATGGACGTACGGCGAGCTCAACGCCCGCGCCAACCGGCTGGCCCGGGCCCTCCTGGAGCGTGGACTGGGCCGGGAGGACGTGGTCGCGGTGGTCACCGAACGCCATCTCGACTGGCTGGCCGCGACCTTGGCGGTGTTCAAGGCGGGCGGCGTCTACCTGCCGATCGAACCCCACTTCCCCGCCGGACGGATCACGGCGACACTGTCGCGGGCAGGGTGCCGGCTGGTGCTGACCGAATCCGGCGGCACCGACACCCTCGACCAGGCCCTGGCCACCCTGCCGGGCGTCGAGAAGCTGCCGATCGAGACGGCGTACCGGCAACAGCACGACGGCGGAGACGTCGGAGTGAAGGTAGCCGCCGGCCAACTGGCCTACATCTACTTCACCTCCGGCTCCACCGGTGAGCCCAAGGGCGCGATGTGCGAACACGCGGGCATGCTCAACCACCTCCACGCCAAGATCGACGACCTGGAGATCGCCGAAGGATCGGTGGTGGCACAGACGGCCCCTCAGTGCTTCGACATCTCGCTGTGGCAACTGGTGTCCGCGCTGCTCGTCGGCGGGCGGACCCTGCTGGTCGGGCAGGATGCGATCCTGGACGTCGAACGGTTCCTCGACACCATCGTCCGCGGCCGGGCCGCCGTGGCGCAGGTCGTGCCCTCCTACCTGGAAGTGGTCGTCTCGTACCTGGAACGGCAGCCCCGCGCGCTGCCGGACCTGCGGTGCGTCTCGGTGACGGGCGAGGCACTGAAGCGGGAGCTGATCCAGCGCTGGTTCGCGATCCAGCCCGGGATCAAACTGGTCAACGCCTATGGTCTGACGGAGACGTCGGACGACACCAACCACGAGGTCATGGCCGGCGTCCCCGAGCGTGTGCTGCTCGGGCGTGCGGTCAACAACGTGCACGTCTACGTAGTCGATGAGCATCTGTCGCTGGTACCCCTGGGCGCCCCGGGACTGATCGCCTTCTCCGGCGTCTGCGTCGGACGGGGCTACGTCAACGACCCCGAGCGGACCCGTGAGGCCTACCGGGAGGATCCGTACCGGCCGGGGGAGCGGCTGTACCTCGGCGGTGACTGGGGCCGCTGGCAGCCCGGCGGCCGACTGGAGTTCCTCGGCCGCCGGGACAACCAGGTCAAGATCCGTGGCTTCCGTATCGAGATCGGTGAGATCGAGAACACCTTGCTGCGGGTTCCCGGAGTGCGCGACGGCGCGGTGGTCGTCGCCGAACGGGCCGACCACAGCAGGCACCTGAACGCCTTCTACACCGGCCGGCACCTCCAGCCCGACGTGCTGCGCGAAGCGCTGGGCGCCGAACTGCCCGCCTACATGATCCCCTCCGCCTTCCACTGGCAGCCCGCCCTGCCGCTGACCGCCAACGGAAAGACCGACCGGAAGGCCCTCACCGCGCTGGCCGAGCGGACGGCCGCCGTACAGCCCGTGCAGAGCGACGACACGGGCGAGCACGACCACGTCCTCCGCACCCCGACCGAGCGGAAACTGGCCGCCGTGTGGGCGGAGTTGCTGGGCGTCCCCGAGCACCGGATCGGCCGCACGGACCACTTCTTCGACTCCGGCGGCACGTCACTGTCGGCGGTGAAGCTCACCATCGCCCTGGACCGTGCCGTCTCCCTCAAGGACATCACCCGGCACCCGGTACTGGCCGACCTCGCCGCCCTCCTCGACGGCACCGCCCGGCAGCGCCCGGAGCTGCTCCAGCCGCTGTCGGAAGCGGGCGGTGCGCCGGACTGCGTACTGGTGTGCTTCCCCTACGCGGGCGGCAACGCGGTCAACTACCAGCCGATGGCCGGCGCCTTGGCGGCCGGCGGGGTCGCGGTGCACGCCGTCGAACTGCCCGGTCACGATTTGGCCGCCCACACCGAGCCGTTCGCGCCGATCGAGGAGGTGGCGGACCGGGTCGTCGCCGAGGTCACCGCCCGCGGCCTGACCAGGGTCATGCTGTGGGGCCACTCGTCCGGTGCGGCGCCGGCGGTGGCGACGGCGCGGAAGCTCCAGGAGCACGGCGTCGACGTCGCCCGGGTGTTCCTCGCCGCCCAACTCCTCGGCACCGCCTCCGACCGGCGCGCCGCCGTCGCCGAGCTGACGGGCCTGAGCGATGCCCGTATCGCCGCGAGACTGACCGCGGACAGCGGCTACACCGAACTGCGGGAACTGAATGCCGAGCACGCCGAGCACGTCGGTGCCGCCTACCGGCACGACTGCGTGTCCGCCCACCGCTACTTCGCCGCCGCCCTGACAGCCCCACCCGCGGTGAAGCTGACCGCGCCGGTCACCGTGGTCGTCGCCGCCGACGACCCCTACACCGCCGCACACGCCGGCCGCTGGCACGACTGGCAGCTCCTGGCCGAACGCGTGGAGCTGCACGAACTCGCCGACGGCGGTCACTACTTCCTGCGCACCCGCCCGGCCGGGGCCGCCCAAGCCGTCCTGGGCGCCGTCGAACCACTGGCCTCCTCCTGAACCTCCCGTCGCCTCCCACGGGGCAACCGAAAGGAGACAGAGATGTCGTCCTCACCACCCCTGACAGCATCGCTCGACGTAGAGCCGCAGCCGGACAGACCTCCGATCCTGCGGGTCGAGTCCCCCGGGGACGCGTCGAGTTGGGCGGCCGAGCACCGCGAAGCGCTGCGCGCCCAGGTCACCGAGCACGGTGCGCTGCTCGTCCGGGGCCTGGGGCTGCGGGACGCGGCCGGGGCCGGAGCCGTGTTCACGGCACTCACCGGCGGCCTGCTGACGGAGAAGGAGGCCTTCGCCCCCCGCGACGCCCACGGCCCGGGGGTGTACTCCTCCACGCCCTGGCCGGCGAACCAGCCGATGTGTATGCACCACGAACTGAGCTACGCGCTCGAGGTGCCCGGCCTGATGCTGTTCGCGTGCCTGACCGCGCCCGGCGAGGGCGGGGCGACGGCGGTGGCCGACGCGGAGGACATGCTCCGGGCGCTGCCCACCGAGGTGACCGAGCGCTTCGAACACGAGGGCTGGCTGCTGACCCGCGCCTACAACGAGGAGATCGGGGCGTCCCTGACGGAATCCTTCGGCACCGACGACCGCGCCGCCATCGAGGAGTACTGCCGCGCCCACGCCATCGACTTCACCTGGCAGCCCGACGGGTCCCTGCACACCCGGCAGCGGCGCAGCGCCGTGGTACGGCACCCGCTCACCGGCAGGCGGTGCTGGTTCAACCAGATCGCCTTCCTCAACGAGTGGACGCTCGCCCCGGAGGTGCGCGAGTACCTGGTGGACGTCTACGGCGAGGACGCACTGCCGTTCAACACCCGCTTCGGAGACGGCACCCCGATCGGCGAGGACACCGTCCGGCTGCTCAACACCACCTACGAGGAACACACCCGGCGCGAGCCCTGGCAGGACGGTGACCTCATGCTCGTCGACAACATCCGCACCGCGCACAGCAGAGAGGCCTTCACCGGAGAGCGCCAGGTACTCGTCGGCATGGCCGAGCCCCGCCGGCTGCCCGACAGCTGCCCGACCCCGGAGGCGAGCCGGCGATGACCAACCTGTTGTCACCCACCACCCAGCGGTCCGGCTCCGGCCCGGCCCCGGCGCCGACCTTCGCGGTGATCCCCGGCGCCCAGGTCCAGCAGGCTCTGAGCGGGCGCGAGAAACAGATCGTGGAGCTCGTCGAGGCCACCTACCGGCTGCACGGCGCCGGCCGGTCCGTGAACCCCCCGTCGTACTTCCTGCGCTTCCCGGACCGCCCCGCGGACCGGATCATCGCGCTGCCGGCCTCCATCGGCGGGTCGGTCCACGTCGACGGCCTGAAATGGATCTCCAGCTTCCCGGCCAACGTCGGTGCGGGTCTGCCCCGGGCCTCCGCGGTCCTCATCCTCAACGACCACGACACGGGCTATCCCTTCGCCTGCCTGGAGAGCTCCATCATCAGCGCGACCAGAACCGCGGCCTCCGCCGCACTGGCCGCCGACCGGCTCAGCCGCACCCGGCCCCGCCCCGCACGCGTCGGCTTCTTCGGCACGGGCCTGATCGCCCGCTACATCCACACCTTCCTGACCGGCACCGACTGGGCGTTCGACAAGATCGGCGTGTACGACGTCTCCGCCGACAGCGCGGCCGGTTTCCGCGGCTACCTGGAGCAGTCCGGCGCCCCCGGCCAGGTCACGGTCCATGCCGGCGCCGAGGAACTCATCCGCTCCAGCGACCTCGTCGTCTTCGCCACCATCGCGGGCGAACCCCACGTCAGCGACCCGGCCTGGTTCGCCCACAACCCCCTGGTCCTGCACATCTCCCTGCGCGATCTGGCCCCGGAGATCCTGCTGTCCTCGGCCAACATCGTCGACGACATCGAGCACTGCCTGAAGGCCGACACCTCGCCCCACCTGGCCGAGCAGCTCACGGGCAACCGCGACTTCCTGGACGGCACCCTCGACGACGTCATGAGCGGCCGGCTCACCCCGCCGTCCGACCGGCCGGTGATCTTCTCACCGTTCGGGCTCGGCGTCCTCGACCTCGCCGTCGGCAAGTACGTCTACGACGAAGTGGCCCGGGCGGGACAGCTCCGCCTCATCGACGACTTCTTCCACGACCTGCGCCGGTACGGCTGAGGCGAATCCGCTCGGCGCCGGCATCCGGAGGCCCACCGTGCCTGTCATATCCGCTCCCCACGCCTTCAACGAAGGCCATCTGTTCGTCGACCTCGAGCCGGTCCTCGGGTGCCGTCTCCACCTGAAGTGCGAAGGCTTCAATTTCGCCGGCTCCGTCAAGTTGAAGGCCGCGAACGAGATGGTGGAGGCAGCAGAGCGAGACGGCCTGCTCACCGAGGACTCGATCGTGGTCGAGTCCTCATCCGGAAACCTGGGCGTGGCGCTCAGCGTGATCGCCGCCAGCAAGGGTTACCGGTTCCTGTGCGTGACGGACTCCCGTTGCAACCTGTCGACCAGACTCCTGATGGAGGCGCTGGGCAGCGAGGTGCACGTCGTGGCCGACCTGGACGCCAACGGCGGCTTCCTCGGCAAACGGATCGACTACGTCCGCGCGCTGTGCGCGTCCGACGACCGCTATGTGTGGCTCAGCCAGTACACCAACGCGGGCAACTGGCGGGCGCACTACCGCACCACGGGACCGGAGATCGCCGGCCACTTTCCGCGGCTCGACGTGCTGTTCATCGGGGCGGGCACGACCGGGACCCTGATGGGCTGCGCGCGCTACTTCCGGCAGTGGCACCGGCCGGTGCGGATCGTCGCCGTGGACAGCGTGGGCTCGGTCTCCTTCGGCGGCGAGCCCGGCCGCCGGATGATCCCCGGCCTGGGCATGAGCATGCGTCCGCCGCTGCTCGACGAGTCCTACGTCGACGACGTCGTCCGGGTCGAGGAGGTGGACACCATTCGCACCTGTCACCGACTGGCCCGCCGCGGATTCCTGTTCGGCGGCTCCACCGGGACCGTGGTCAGCGGCGCGACGGACTGGCTCGCCCGGCACGACACGGGGGGCCTGACCGCGGTGGCCATCGCCCCCGATCTCGGCGAGCGCTACCTCGACACCATCTACCAGGCCAACTGGCTCCAGGACCTGTACGGCGACGAGATCTTCGACCCCGAAGAGGTGCCCGCGACCTCCCCGAGGGGCAAGCCGATGGCGCGGCGCCGCGCCATCGGCGGCGACCGTGGAACGGAGCACTGATGCGGCCGGAACGGTGAGTGCGGATGAGCTCGAGCCCCGCGAACGCCCCGAGGCCCGGACCGGCCGGTACCGGTAACGGGCCCCCCGTCTCCCGCCAGGAATTCGACACCCTCTTCGACGCGGTGCGCACATGGGGCGGATGGTGCCCGGCCGACCGCGGGGCCTGGAACCGTGTGACCGGGGACCACGTACGGCGGGCCGTGGCCGCAGTACGGACCGGGACGGTCGTCCCGATGGCGTTGCCCTGGAACACCCGGCCCGGCCCCGACAACCCCAAGCCCGCCCTGCACCACATGACCGATCTCGGTGATGTGGAGAGCCCGGAACCCTCCACCTACAAGGACTTCATCGCCGTCGACTACCACGGCAAGGGCGTCACCCATCTCGACGCGCTGTGCCACATCGCCTACCGAGGGCAGCTCTACGACGGCCGGCCGGCACACGAGGCCGTCGATGCCTCGGGCGCCCGCTTCGGCACGGTGTCCGCGCTCGGGCCCCTGGTGACGAGAGGAGTGCTCCTCGACCTTCCCGCCGTCTTCGGGATCCGCTGGCTGGAGCCGGGACAGGCGGTGCACGCGCGGGATGTCATCGCCGCCGAGAAGGCGCTCGGGGTGACGATCGGCGAGGGCGACGCGGTGCTGCTGCGCTCCGGGCAGGTCCGCCGGTGCCGGGAACTCGGTGCCTGGGACCCCGGCACGGCCGGCGCGGGCTTGCACGTGGACGCCGTGCCGCTGCTGGCCGAGCGGGGGATCGCGCTGCTGGGGGGCGACGGCGACAGCGACGTACGGCCCTCGCCCGTCGACGGCGTGCACTCGCCGGTGCACGCGCTGGCCGTCGCCGCGATGGGGGTCCCACTGCTGGACAACCTCGATCTGGAGGCCCTCTCCGTCGCGACCGCCGAGGCCGGCCGGTACGAGTTCCTGCTCGTCGTGGCGCCGCTGAACGTGCCGGGTGGGACGGGCTCGCCCGTCACTCCGGTCGCGGTCCTGTGACCGTGACTCGTGAACCCGATGCCCGTATCCTCGTCAATGCCAGACTTTTCCGTGAAGTCACGAAAAGTGGATTTTCTCGGGGTGTGAGTGGGACGAAGCGTGGTTCGGTCCGGCGGAGAACCGAAACCGGCGGGGCGTGCGACAGACGGCACGGGGCCCGCTCGTTTCCGTGAGCGGTTTCTCCAGGGTGAGCCGGTCGGGACGGGCGTACGCACGTCCATCCTGAACTCCTGGCAGCGCTGCCGGTCCCTGGGGCTCTCGCCCGACCAGCGCGACCTTCCCTTCCGGGAGGACTTCGATCCCGGCGGACGGGTCGCCCGCGCGGCCGTGCCGGTGCTCGACCGGCTCCAGGCCAGGTTCTCCGGCAGCGAGATGAACATCTCCGTCGCCGACGCGAACGGAACGGTCCTGCTGCGCCGGTTCGGACGGGCGTCGCTGGCCAGAAGCCTCCCGGCGATCCAGAAGGTCCCGGGCTTCGTGTTCGCCGAGCAGGTCGCCGGCACCAACGGAATCGGGCTGGCCCTGGCGGAGCGCCAACTCATCCGGGTCTACGGAGCAGAGCACTTCGCCGAGCGCTCTCAGGGAAGCGCCTGCCTCGCGCTGCCCGTCCGCGACCCGCTCAGCGGGCGCATCGAGGGAGTGCTGTGCATGGGCTATCCGCGCAGCGCCGAGACCCCGGGGCTGGGCGCGGTGATACGCAAGGCGGCCGCGGCCATCGAGCGGCGGCTGCTGGGGCAGAGCTCCGAGCGTGAGCGTGCGCTGCTCACGGCGTACCTGGCGGCGGAGGCCGAAGCGGCCGCCGGCCCTCACCACAGCATCGCCGTGGACGAACTGGCCCGCGAGCTGCGCCCGTGTGACCAGGCCATGCTCCTGGAGAAGGCCACCGAGCTGATCTCCGGCGCGCGGCGGGCCGCCGTGGACGTGTCCCTGCCCGGCGGACGGCGGGTCACACTCCTGAGCCGTCCGATGACGAGTGCCTCCGGGACGGAAGGCATCGCCGTCGAGGCCGTCCTCCCCGGGGCCTCACCGGCGGAGGTCCTCGTCGTCCCGCACCCGTTCGACGCGACGGCGGGCTTCGCCGCCGGACCTGTCGTCGTCTGTGCCGTCCCCCCGCTCGCGCGCCGGTCCCTCACTCCGCCGTCGGGGCACCTGCTCTGCGACGGCGCGGCCGGCCCGGTCGCCGCGGGTGGCAAGGCCGCGACCAACGGGGCCGACGCCACGACGGACGATCACCCCGGCCGGCCGTCCGAGGCCAGAGGGCTGGTGATGGTGGGGGAGCCGCGCGTGGGGACGTACGCCCTGGCCGCGCGCCGCCGCCTGGAGTTGCTGTCCGAGGCCAGCGCCCGCGTCGGCACCACCCTCGACGTGCGCCGGACCGCCGAGGAGCTCGCCGAGACGGCCGTCCCCCGACTGGCCGACTACGTCACCATCGACCTCGTCGAGGCGGTACTGCGCGGTGAGGAGTCCGCGGACCCCCTCGGCGACCTGGGCCGCGCCGTGGTCCACGGCATCCGCGACGACCTTCCCTTCATCCAGGTCGGCAAGCGGCCCGACTTCGGCCCGACCGCGCCCCAGCTGCGCTGTCTGACCAACGGACAGGCGGTGCTGGAACCGGACCTGAAGGTCGCCGCCGGCTGGCTCGCCCTCGACCCCGAGCACACCGAGGCGCTGCTGGCCCACGTCCACACCCTCATCGCGGTACCCCTCGTCGCCCGCGGTGTCGTGCTGGGCGTCGCCGGCTTCTACCGCTCCCAGGATCCGGCCCCCTACGGGGACGACGACCTCTCGCTGGCCCAGGAACTCGCCAGCCGTGCCGCCCTGTCCATCGACAACGCCCGGCGCTACACACACGAGCGCACCATGGTCCTGGCCCTCCAGCGCAGACTGCTTCCGCACGGCCTGCCCGACCAGGACGCCGTCGAGGTCGCCCACCGCTACCTGCCCGCCGAAGCCGACGTGGGCGGGGACTGGTACGACGTCATCCCCCTCTCCGGCAGCCGCGTCGGCCTCTTCGTCGGCGACGTCGTCGGCCACGGCATGCTCTCGGCCGCCACCATGGGCCGGCTGCGCACCGCCGCGCGCAGCTACGCCGAGCTCGACTTCCCACCGGACGAGGTCCTCATCCACCTCGACAACCTCGTGGGGCGCCTGGACCGGGAGGACCCCGACGGCGAGGGCGCCGGCATCATCGGCGCGACCTGCCTGTACGCCATCTACGACCCGACCACGCAGCGATGCGTCATGGCCCGCGCCGGCCACCCTCCGCCCGCGCTGGTCCGCCCCGACGGCACCGTCACCTATCCCGCCCTGCCGGCCGGACCCCCGCTCGGCCTCGGCGGACTGCCCTTCGACACCGTCGAGATCGACCTGCCCGAGGACAGTCAGCTGGTCCTCTACACGGACGGACTGATCGAGGACCGGCACCGCGACGTCGACGCGGTCCTCGAGCAGCTGCGCGGGGCCCTGGCACACGCGGACCGCACACCAGACGACACCTGCGAGGCGGTCCTGGACGCGGTGGCGCCCGACCACCCGTACGACGACATCGCCCTGCTCGTCGCCCGCGTCCACGCCCTGGACGCCCGGCAGATCGCCACCTGGGACCTGGCCGCCGACCCCGCCCTCGTCAGCGAGGTCCGTGCGTCCGCCAACCGGCAACTGGCCGACTGGGGCGTCGACGAGGCCGCGTTCGCCGCGGAACTGATACTGAGCGAGCTGCTCACCAACGCCATCCGCCACGGGGCCGGCCCCATCCGGGTGAGGCTGCTGCACGACCGGGCCCTGATCTGCGAGGTCTCCGACGCCAGCAACACCGCCCCACACCTCCGTCGGGCGGCCAGCACCGACGAGGGCGGCCGCGGTCTGTTCCTCGTCGCGCAGCTGTCCCGGAGCTGGGGCACGCGCTACCTGCCGCAGGGCAAGGTCATCTGGGCCGAGTGTGGACTCGACGCCGTGTGAGGCGGATGCGGCGCGCCCTGATATGCCCGAAATGAGATGTTTTATTCGGCTAGTATCCCGCTTGTGCACGACGCTCCAGACCCGTCTGCGAAGGCGCCGGCGCCCGTCGGGACACCACCCCTGGTCCGCATCCGCGGGCTCGGCAAGCGGTTCGGCGGCACCGTAGCGCTGGCTGGGGTCGACCTCGACGTCCACGCCGGAAGCGTCCTCGCCCTCCTCGGGCCCAACGGCGCGGGAAAGTCCACGCTCATCAAGGTGCTCGCCGGCGTCCATCACGCCGACGCCGGGAAGATCACGGTGGACGGGCACCCGCTCGGCAGCGACGCCGCCTCCCGGCGCATGTCCTTCATCCACCAGGACCTCGGTCTCGTGGAATGGATGACGGTCGCCGAGAACGTCGCCCTGACCACCGGGTATCCGCGACGCGCCGGGCTGATCTCCTGGCGGCGGACCCGCGAGCGCGGCGCCGACGCCCTGGGGATCGTCGCCGGACATCTCGACCCCGACGCGCCGATCGCCCGGCTCGGCCCGGCGGAGCGTTCACTGGTCGCCATCGCCAGAGCCCTGGCGGCATGCGCGAAGCTCATCGTCCTCGACGAGCCGACCGCCCGTCTCCCGGCCCCGGACTGTGACCGGCTCTTCCGCGTCCTGCACACCCTGCGCGACCGGGGGCACGCCGTCCTCTACGTGAGCCACCGCCTCGACGAGGTGTACCAGGTCGCCGACACCTTCGCCGTGCTGCGCGACGGCCGCCTCGTCAGCCACGGCCCGCTGGCGGGCCACAGCGCCGTCCGCCTGGTGCACGACATCGTCGGCGAGGAACCGGCCGACTACCAGCCCACCACGGCTCCGGCCGACGGGCCGCCCGTGCTCACTCTCGACGGCGTACGGACCGCCGGCGCCGGACCGGTCAGCCTGGAGCTCAGGGCCGGGGAGGTCCTGGGACTGGTCGGTCTCACGGGCGCCGGACACCTGGACCTGGGCCGGGCCCTCGCCGGCTCGCACGCCCTCCTCGACGGGCGGGCCCTGCTCGGCGGCCTGCCCTATCACCCCCGCACGGTCGCCGACGCCGTCCGCCTCGGTGTCGGCTTCGTACCGGGCGACCGACTGCGGGAAGGGTGCGCCGCCGATCTGACCGTACGGGAGAACCTCCTGGCCAATCCGCGCGCGGGAGGCGGACCGGCGCCGAGCTGGATCGCCCCCCGCCGCGAACGCGCCGAGGCCGAGACCCTGATGGAACGGTTCTCGGTGCGTCCCCGTGACAGCGAGGCGCCCCTCGCCACCTTGTCCGGCGGCAACCAGCAGAAGGTCATGATCGGCCGGTGGCTGTGGGCCGGCCCGCGCCTGCTGATCCTCGAGGAGCCGACCGCGAGCGTGGACCTCGGGGCCAAGGCCGCGATCTACCGTCTGCTCGACGAGGCGCTGGCCGCGGGCCTCGCGGTCCTGCTCGTCTCCACCGACTTCGAGGAGGTCGCGGGCGTGTGCCGGCGGGCCGTGGTCCTCGTCCGCGGGGCCGTGACGGCCGAACTGAGCGGCCCGGCCCTCACGGTCGCCGGGCTCACCCGGGCGGCTTCGGCCATGCCTCGTTCCGGAACCGCGACGAACCCATGACGGCGCCGCCCTCGCCCCCCTCGCCCCGGCCGCGACCGCACCGACCGGGCGGTCACCTCATCGGCGCCTACGGCCTCCTGGCCCTCACGGCCCTGCTGGTCCTGATCTTCTCCCTCGCCCTGCCGCGCACCTTTCCCACGCTCGACACCGTCGACTCGATCCTGTCCAACCAGTCGATCCCGGCCGTCCTCGCGCTCGCCGCCATGGTCCCCATCGTGACCGGCGCGTTCGACCTCTCCCTCGGCTACGGCCTCGGCCTGGCGCACGTCATGGTGATGCAGCTCCTCGTCCACGAGGGGTGGCCCTGGCCGCTCGCCTGTCTCGCGGTGATCGCCGGAGGGGCGGCCGTAGGCGTCCTCAACGGTGTGATCGTGGAATTCGGCCGGATCGACTCCTTCATCGCCACCCTCGGGACCGGCAGCATGATGTACGCCGTCACCGGCTGGATCACCGACGGCAGCCGGATCGTCCCCGGCCCGCGAGGCCTCCCGGCCGGCTTCACCGGCCTCTACGACTCCACGTTCCTCGCCCTTCCGGTACCCGCCTTCTACGTCCTCGTCCTCGGGCTGGTCCTCTGGCTGCTCCTGGAGCGGCTGCCGCTCGGCCGGTACCTGTACGTCGTGGGCTCGAACCCGCGCGCCGCCGACCTGGTCGGCATCCCGGTCCGCAAGTACACCGTGTACGCGTTCGCCGCGTCGGGGCTGATCGTCGGCATCGCCGGTGTGCTGCTCGCGGCCGAGCAGCAGCTCGGCAATCCGAGCGTCGGCCTCGACTACCTGCTGCCCGCCTTCACCGGCGCCCTCCTCGGCTCCACGGCGATCAAACCGGGCCGCCCCAACGCTCTCGGCACCTTGGTCGCCGTCGCCGTCCTCGCCGTCGGCCTCACCGGCATCGCCCAGCTGGGCGCCGACTTCTGGACGGTCCCGCTGTTCTACGGCGGCACCCTGCTCATCGCCGTCGGCCTGGCCGGCTACGCCGCCCGCCGCCGGCTGCGCACCGGCGCCGCCGCGGCCCACGACGCGCCCGCCGCACCGCCGCCGCCGTCCTCCCCGACGCCGGAGGGCGGCACCGCCGGACCCGCTCCCTGACCCCGCCCCGGTGCCCCCGCCCCCGGCCGTAATCTCCGCTCAGCCCTCCGCGAGGAGCTCCCGTGCACGGCAACCGCAAAGCCACCCCCGGCGCCCGCCGGGTCCGGCTCGCCTCGTGCGCCCTGCTGGCCGCGGCGATCGCCCTCGCCGGCTGCGAACGCGGCACGACGGGTGACTCGGGGGAGTCCACGACCGGCCCGAACGGCTGCCCCGCCGTCCACGCCAGGGCCCAGGCCGCCGTCGACCGGGCGGAGCGGACCGACATCCCGTCGAACGGGCCGACCACCGGCCCCTCGGCGGTGTCCGGCAAGACCATCGTCTTCGTCGCCCAGACCATGACCAACCCCGGGGTCGCGGGCGCCGCGAACGGGGTGCGGGACGCCGCGCGGGTCATCGGCTGGAACGTCCGGGTGATCGATGGCCAAGGCACGCCTGCCGGTATCCGGGCGGCGATGAGCGAGGCGGTGACCCTCAAGCCCTCGGGCATCGTCATCGGCGGATTCGACCCCGGCTCGACGGCCCCGCAGACCGCACGGGCCAACGCCGAGCGCATCCCGCTCATCGGCTGGCACGCGGTCGCCACTCCCGGCCCCAGCCGGCGGCCCCAGCTCTTCACCAACGTCACCACCCGCGTCGAGGACGTGGCCGGCATCAGCGCCCAGTGGGTCATCGCGGAGTCCCGCGGCCGTGCCGGGGTCGTGCTCATCACCGACGCCTCGATCCCCTTCGCGAAGGACAAGTCCGACCTGATCAGGAAGGAGCTCGCCACCTGCCGGGGCGTGAAGCTGCTCGCGTACGAGAACATTCCGATCCCCGATGCGAGCAGCCGCACCCCGCGGGAGATCTCCTCCCTCCTGTCCCGGTTCGGGAGCGAGTGGACCCACTCCGTGGCCATCAACGACCTGTACTTCGCCGACGCGGCCCCCGCCTTCCGAGCGGCGGGCCGGAAAGGCTCCGGCCCGCCGTTCAACATCGGCGCTGGTGACGGAGACCCCTCCGCCTTCCAGCGCATCAACAGCGGGCAGTACCAGGCCGCCACCGTCCCGGAACCGCTGTCCCTCCAGGGCTGGCAGATCGTCGACGAGTTCAACCGCGCCTTCTCCGGCCGCCCGGCCAGCGGATACGTGGCCCCCGTCCACATCACCACGGCCGGCAACAGCGGCGGTGCCACGTCCTGGGACCCGTCCGGCTACCGGGAGGCGTACCGGAAGATCTGGGGCGGGTAGCAGGGGCCGGCATCACCGACCGCGTGTCTCGCGTCCGTCGTACGGCGTCGACGGGGCGTACTGTGGCCGCAACGGTGACCGAGGCGGTGGTGGCGGATGGAGTGGCGCGAGTTCGCCGAGCGGATGGCTCTGCTCGCGCGGGATCTGCTCCGGCAGGACTCGGTCCAGGAGACGCTGGACAAGATCACGGCGTCCGCGGTGAAACTGGTCGAGGGCTGTGACGCGGCGGGGATCCTCGCGGTGCGCAAAGGCAAGGCGGTGACCTTGTCCACCTGCGGTGACATGGTGCACGAGAGCGACCGGCTCCAGGGTGAGCTGGGTGAGGGGCCGTGCTTCGACCTGGCCCGCGGCGCGGACAACGGTGGCGAGCGCGCCTTCAGGATCGCGGACATGACCCAGCCGCAGCCGACCTGGCCCCGGTACGCCGCAGGCGCCCGCGAACTCGGCATCGGAAGCATGACGGGTGTCCTGCTTTACACCCACAACGAGGACTTCGGCGCGCTGAACCTCTACTCGAACCGCCCCGGAGCCTTCAGCCACGACATAGAGACCGCCGGCTGGCTGCTGGCCTCGCACGCGGCCGTCGCCCTGGCCGACGCCCGCGCCATCGACCAGCTCGAGCACGCCCTGGAGACCCGGCACGCCATCGGCGAAGCCATGGGCATCCTCAGGGAACGCCACGGCCTGAGCGAGGAAGAGGCCTTCGACGTGCTGCGCCGCCTGTCCCAGCACCACAACGTCAAGCTGCGGGACGTCGCCCAGCGGGTGAGGGACGAAGGCACCGGCCCGGCCTGATGCCCATGGTGGGGTGCCCGGCCGTACGACCGTGGCACCCCACTTCTGCGCAGCCTGGCGACTACCGGCGTCCTATGCTGCCGCGGTCCCGCCCTTGGCGTTCGCCCTGCGGCGGTGCAGGGCGAACCCCGTGGTCACCGCGCCGGCGGTGAGGAGGCCGGCGGTGAGAGCGAGCGGCAGGGCCGGGGAGGCGGAGCTGCTCGCGGCGGCGTTCTGCGCCTTGAGGTCCTGGACGTACGGCGGGTACGCGGCATGCGTGGAGGCGGCCGTCGAGGTCTGGCTGTAGTGCGGGATCCGCTGGACCGACTTGACCGAGCCGTCCGGGTTCAGCAGCACCTGCTTGTCGTCGGGGTGCCGGAAGTCGAACATGTGGGTGAGCGTGCCGGAGCGCTGGTCGAAGGAGGCGTCGCCGATGCGGCCGGTGTGCCAGTTGTCCTCGATGAACTTGGGGATCGACGCCTGCTCGGTGGCGGTGTGGTCCACCGAATTCACCTTGCTGTAGGGGGAGATGACCAGCAGCGGCTGCCGGGTGCCGGGGCCGCAGCGGTCCGCGTAGCCGCCCGCGGCGGCGGGACCGGCCTGGCAGGCGGGACTGTCGAGGGCCTGGCCGTTGGAGCCGGCGGTGGAGTCCTTCGAGCCGTTGAGCACATCGGCGGCGACGTGGTCGTACCAGCCGTCGGAGTCGTCGTAGGCGACCACGACCGCGGTGGACTTCCACTGCGGGGACTGCTGAAGCGCGTTGATCTCCTGGACCAGGAAGTGCTGCTCGTCGATCGGGTCGGAGTAACCGGCGTGGCCGTCCTGGTACTCGGCGGCCTTCAGGAAGCTCACCGCGGGGAGGTTTCCGGCCGTGAGGGCGGCGTCGAAGTCGGTCAGGTCGTAATTGTGGTTCGCCCGGCCGTCGTGTCCGATCTCGGCGACGTCCTTCGGGGCCAGATGGTGCGGGTTGGACGTCGACTTGTAGTACTGGAACGGGGAGTGGTGAGGGCTGTAGTCCTCCGCGGACGCCCCGCCGATGTTGGTGTGGGTGGTGCCGCCGCACTTGGCGTAGTCGCCCTGCTTGCCGTCCCAGGGGGTGCTGGGCCGGAAGCCGCCCTGGAACCAGCCCCAGCTCACACCCTTGGAGTTGAGCAGGTCACCGATGTTCTTGCCCTGCATGGAGGCCAGTGCGCTGGTGCTCGTGTGGTCCTTGTCCGAGCAGTCGTCGTAGGCCGGGTCGGGGTCGTTGACGACCGTGCCCACGCCCTGGGCGTTCGGGGAGACGACGGCGTACGAGTCGGGGGTCTTGGTCTGCTTCGGGTTCTCCGTGCCGGACGCCGGGTCGGTCGAGACGACGCCGTGGGTCTGACCGGAGATCAGATTCAGCGCGCCGGGTGTGGAGGGGCCGTAGACCGAGCTGAAGGAGCGGTCGTTGAGGGCGTAGTGCTGGGCGTAGTTCCACAGGCCGGTGACGGTGTTGCCGTCGTAGTAGTCCATCACCAGGCCGGGCTCGCCGAAGAGGCCCGTGCACTTGCTGACTTCGGTGTTCTCGACGTACTTGTCGGCCTTGCCGCCGTCCGCCGCGTACTGCTCGGGGCTGTAGGAGTGGTTCTGGTCGCAGGTCATGGCCTGCGAACTGGCCAGCCGCTTGGGCGCGTACAGGTTCGGGTTCTTCGTCAGCAGCCCGGCGTTGAGCAGGTTGTCGGCCTTCGGGGTGTGCCTGTCGGCCTTGAACGTGGTGCCGTCGGTGTTGGCGGCTTTGGGATAGGTGGCGAAGTAGTGGTCGAACGAGATGTTCTCGTCGTAGATCACCACCACATGCTTGATCGGAGTCGCGGTACGCGTACCGGGGTGGTGGCCGTGGCCGCCGGGCGCCGCCGCCGACGCCGGGACGACGCCGCCGGCCGTCGCCAGGGCCGCCGCGCCGAGCAGGGCGCCCACACGGCTCAGCCGGCGCCGCGCACTTGAGGTTCTTCCTGTGCCGATCATGCTGTCTCGCCTTTCCGAGAGCACTGATTTCCGCTGCCGGGACACCGAAGGCCCTGGCAGCCACAGCGGGATCCTCGGCAATGCCGGCGGCGGGGCGGGGGTGCGGCCATGACAGGTGAGCGAATGTTCGGTCAGGAAACTCTCATGGTCTTTTGGCCTGTTCTTGACCGCTATGGCGGCGCGGGAGCAAGCCACGGGATCAAGCCAGGAGGGCGCGTCCCAGCCAGTCGGAGCTGTCCCGTACTCCGGGCAGGGCGAAGAAGTAGCCTCCGCCGAACGGGGTGATGTAGTCGACCAGGGGCTCGCCCGCCAGCCGCTTCTGCACGGTCTCGAACTGGCGGGTGAGGTCCTGCTGGTAGCAGCAGAACAGCAGGCCCATGTCGAGGTTGCCGTTGGAGTCCATGCCCCGGTCGTAGTTGTAGCCGCGGCGCAGGATGCGCTGTCCGGCGGTGGCTGCGGTGCGCGGATCGGCCAGCCGGATATGGCTGTCCAGCGGGATCACATCACCCTTCGGGTCCTGTGCGTAGTCAGGGGCATCGGTCTCGTGGCGCCCGTCCAGGGGCGCGCCGGTGTCCCGGGAGCGGCCGAACATCCGCTCCTGCTCGGTGAGGGAGACCCGGTCCCAGAACTCCACCAGCATCCGGATCAGCCGTACGACCTGGTAGCTGCCGCCGGCCGCCCAGTCCGGCTCGCCGCTGCTCCTGCCCACCCAGACCAGGCGGTCCATCTCGCGGGGGTCGCGCACGTCCGGGTTGGCGATGCCGTCCTTGAAGCCCATGTGGTTGCGCGGAGCACCGGAGGGGCGGGAGGGGCTGACGAAACCGTCCATCCGCCAGCGCACCTGCATGCCGCCCCTGGTGTGCCGCGCGATGTCGCGCAGGGCATGCAGCACCGTGTCCGGGCTGTCGGCGCAGAACTGGACGCTCAGGTCGCCGTGGCACCAGGCGGCGTCCAGGTCGTCGTCGGGGAACGACGGCATGGCGGTGAGCCGGCGGGGCCCGCGGTCCGCGAGACCGTAGCGGTCGTCGAAGAGGGAGGCGCCGACACCGACCGTGACGGTCAGCCGGTCGGCCGGGACGGTGGGGCCGAGGGTGCCGGAGTCGGCGGGCGGGGCGGTGATGCCCAGCTCCTCCGGGCTGCCGCCGGCGGTGAGGAACCGGGCCCGGTCGGTGAGTGTGCGCAGCAGGTCGGCGAGTTCGCCGCGGTTCTCCGCGGTGGCGTCGAAGGCCACGAGTGCCGTGGTGCGCTGCGCCGGCGTCACGATCCCGGCCTGGTGCGGGCCGTGGAAGGGGACGGTCCCGCTCTCCCGGGACGGAGCGGCGGAGGCGGAGTCGTGGTCGGCGGCCACCAGTCCGGCCCCGGCCACGGCTGCCGCGCTCGCCAGGAAACTCCGGCGGCCGACCTTGTTCGCGGCGTTCACGCGGTCCTCCGTATGTCGGTGAGGGTGGCCACGTCGGCGAGCCTCTCCACCAGTTCGCCCATGTCCGCGTCGGTCTTCTCCCGCTGCCCGCGAGTGAGTTCGGACAGGGGTGTCCACGTCTCGCCGTGCCGGAAGGAGTCGAGGGTGTGACGGGTGCGGTCCAGCCATGAGTCGAGTGCGGTGAGACCGGTGTCGCGTGTGCGCAGCAGCGGGCGCAGATACCCGAGCAGTACCCGGGTGCCGTCGAGGTTGGCGCGGGCGGTGGCCAGGTTGGTGCCGCTGCCGTAGTCCGTGCGGCCGGTCAGCTCGAACTGCACGGTGTTCTCGAGGATTTCGTGCGCCCTGAGGCCGACGTCCGCCGGGTCCATCCGCTGCCCCGGCCAGCTGTCGCGCAGCGTGTGCACGGCCCTCGCGAGCCGGTCGGCCGGGCCGCGCAGGCTGCCCGCCGGCTCGCCGTGCCACAGCCCGTACTCGAGGCGGTGGAAACCGGCGAAGTCCGGGTCGTGGACGCCGCCGGACAGCCCGCCGGCGGTGCCGTTGATCTCCTTGTCCGCGTCGCCGAAGGTGCCGTAGGCGGCGCCCATCCGCTCGTACACCAGGTGCGCGGGCAGCCAGGCAGCGCGGGCCGCCGCCAGATCCCCGCGGCGGACGGCGTCACGCAGCGCGTCGGTCCTCTTCGCCAGCTCGACGGTGCGCGCCTGGATCCACTTCTGGTAGGCGAGCGTGGGCGGGATCAGGTCCTGCTGGCTCACCGGCACGGCGGCCGGGCCGCTCTTCACGGAGCCGCCGGTGACGCGCACGGTGGGGCCGGTGACGGCGTCCGCGTCGTCGGGCAGACACTTGAAGGCGTACGAGCCGTCGCCGAGCGTCACTCGCAGCGGGCGGACGGTGCCCGGCGCGAGCCCTTCGACCTCGCCGTAGACGGCGCCCGTCGCGGGGTCCGTCAGGTACACCTCGGCCGCCGTGCCGGAGGTGTTGTGCAACTCGAAGACCTGGCGGCCGGGTTCGGGGTGCGTCCAGCCGCGACCGCAGCCGGCGGCGGCGATCCGGACGGTGGTGTGCCGCAGACCGTCGGCCGCCGCTGCCCGGTGTCCGCTCCCGCCGGAGCCGCCGGCCGTCAGCACCCCGGCGGTCACCGCGGTCGCGGCCGCCAGCGCGCCGACCGCGAGCAGCGCGGTGTGCCGCCGGGCGGGACCGGAATCGGCTTCAGGCACGCTGGGCCTCCTGAAGGTCGTACGGACGAGGCGCCATGATCCTAGGCAGGCCGCAGAGCCGCAGCCGCCTCCCTGACCAGCTGCTGACCAGGGCGAAAGCGAGAATTCGTCCGCGGTTCACCCGCTCGTCCGGTCGGCGGCACCGAGTGAGGCGCGTCACACTCGCGGCCGCTCGCGTCTTCAGGAAATGCACAGCCTTCTCAAGGGAATTTCCTATCGCTGCCCGTCAAAGGCGTATGTGGAATTCCTGTGACCTCGGTGGTGTGGCATTGCGGGTGGGATTCGGCATCTCCCCGTTGCGTATTTTCCCGATCCGTTGAACACGCTCTTCGGGTGCTGCGTATGAATGCGTGAGACGGACGGTCGAGTTCCCCGTGAATTCAACGGTCCGACTCCCGACCAATTTAAGGAGCTCGCATGCAGAATGTCAGGATGCGCGTACCCGTACCGCGGCCGCAGCGCCCCCAGGGCCCCCCGCCCCCGCCCCCGCCGGGCCGGCGTCCCCCACGGCCGGGCCGGCCGGAACCGCGCCGCTGAACCAGGTGAACGCGTGAGCTGAGGCTGCCGTTCACCCCGTGCGTCCACCGACGAAGACGTCCCTGTCGGCCGGGCGCGCGGGGCGAACGCGTACTCAGGAAGGTGGAGGGGACGGTCCGGTGGCGGGCAGACAGAGGATGCGGACGGGTGCTCCGGCGGCGTTGGGATTCAGGCGGCACGCACGGATTTCACCGGTCACCACATTCCGGCGCTTCTGGCCGCTGATCCGTCCCGAGCTGTTCCTGCTCGTCGGGGCGGCGCTGTGCCAAACCATATCCGTGGCCTGTGACACGGTGGCGATCCAGGTTTTCTCCTATCTGACGGACACGGTTCTCATGTCCGGTGATCCGTCGAAATTCTGGCTGCCCGCCGGAATATGGCTCGCGGTGGCCGTGGTGGGCGCGGCGGTCACCTTCGGCGCTCACCAGTTGACGACCCGCGCCGGCGAGACTTTCCGGCTGCACTGCCGCGACGCGCTGTTCCGGCACGCACAGCTGCTGCCGCCCGACTTCTACGACAGACACCACCAGGGCGATCTGCTCGCCCGGCTCACCGGTGACGTGGACGAGGCGGAGCACGTGGTGGCGTCGGGCCCGGTCCAGTTGCTGAACACCCTGGTCAGCGTGCTGTTCTTCGCGGGCGCCGCACTCTTCCTGCGCTGGGAGCTCGCGCTGCTGACGTTCGCTGCGGCTCCCGTCTTCGGGCTGGCGGCGCGCCGCCTGTCCCGGCCGATCCGAGCGCTCTCGCGCGCCGAGCGGGACAACAGCGGAGCCCTGGTGCAGGCGCTGGACGAGAGCATCGCCAACATGCCCGTGGTGCAGGCCTACAACCGGCAGGACACCGAGCGCCGGCGCGTGCACCGCGAGGGCCTCGCCTGGCTGCGCAGCAGCCTGGCCCGGGCCCGGCTGGCCCATGCCTACCAGCCGCTCGCCAACGTCGTCGAGTCCGTCTCCGTCCTCGCCGTGGTCGGAGCGGGCGCGTGGGAGATCAGCGCCGGACGGCTGACCGTGGGCGGTCTGCTGGCGTTCGCCGCCTACCTCGGCTACCTCTACCCGCAGGTGCAGGCCCTCGGCGGCCTCGCGGTGAGCCTCTCCTCGGCGACAGCGGCCGGTGAGCGGATCTTCGAGGTGCTGGACGCGCGTCCCGCCGTACGCGAATCCGCCGCCCCCGCCGACGTCTCTTCCCGCGGCCCCGAGGAGCCCCGTCGGCCCGGCGGCGGCACGGGCACCGGCGTGGTGTCCTTCGAGAACGTCGGCTTCGGCTACCCGGGCGGCGACCGGCGCGTCGTCGACGGCCTCAGCTTCACCGCCCGGCCCGGGCAGCTCGTGCTGATCGCGGGCGCCAGCGGCGCGGGCAAGTCCACCCTGGCCAAGCTGCTGCTGCGGTTCTACGACGCCACCGAGGGCCGCATCCTGATCGACGGGCGGGACATCACCGGCATGCCGCTGCACGCGCTGCGCGAGCTGGTCACACTGCTGCCGCAGGAACCGATGCTCTTCGACGGCACCGTCCGCGAGAACATCGCCTACGGCTGCCCCGACGCCGACGAGGACCGCATCCTGCGCGCGGCCGCGGCGGCGGACGTCGACAGCTTTGTACGGAACTTGCCCGGCGGCTACGACGCGCCCGTGGGGCAGGGCGGGCGCAAGCTCTCCGGTGGCCAGCGGCAGCGGCTGGCCGTCGCCCGGGCGCTGGTCCGCGACACGCCCGTCCTGGTGCTGGACGAGCCGACCACCGGGCTGGACGGCGAGGCGGCCGCGCGCGTGCTCGAACCCCTGCGCCGCCTGATGGCGACCCGCACGGCGTTCCTCATCACCCACGACCCGTGGCTCGCCGCGCAGGCGGACGCGGTGGTGGACGTCACCGTCGGTGCCACGCACCCGCTGTACGAGACCGCCGACGCTCTGGGAAGGTAGGGCGCGCCCCGGGCTTGCTCATACGCAGGCCACCTCGGGCGGCCCGTGCGGATCACCAGGCCGCGGTCGCGATGAGCGGCCTTTCGAGGACGTGCCCTGCCTCGTCGAGCAGGAGCACGCCGCGGCCCTCCTGCCCGACCTGTCGTGTCGCCGAGAGTCGCCGGCTTTGGGCGCTTGCCCGACCGTGGGCACAGCCAGGGCTTCGGATCGAGCACGGTGGCGCCGGCCCGCCGAGCAGCCTTCCGGCCGGCCTCCCTGAGTGCCGGGTCCTTGATCGCGTCGCGCTGGTCCGGCTCGCAGTTCTCCGGCCACAGGGGATGGTCGGACGCGCACTCGGCGGCATAGCCATCCGCCGCACCGGCGTGGCCGCCTCGGAGGAGAAGGCGACCACCAGCATCGGACGCAGCCGCGCGATCCGTTCCGACGTCTTCTTCAACTATCGGCGGATCAGGGGGAGTTACGGTGATGCGGAGGAGTGCGGGAGCCCGACGGTATACCGAGGCGGGGCTTCCGCCGAGGCGCGGGGGAGGCGGGCGGCGACGGCATCGCGTGACGCGGACATCATCGAGGCGGCCCCGGCGTCAGCGCGGCGATCAGCAGTGTCCGGTCGTCCCTTCCGGCCGGGGCGTTCGGGGTGTGCAGCAGCCGTCGGCACAGCGCGTGCAGCGTGTCCTGGCTGTGCGTGGCGGTGGTCGTGGCCGAGTCGAGGGCGCGTCCGAGCCGGGTGATCCCCTGGTCGATGTCCGTCTGACGGGACTCGACCAGGCCGTCGCTGTAGAGGACGAGCAGGGCGGGCTCCGGCACGTCCAGCAGCGTGGCCTCGTAGGTGCCCGTCCCGAGTCCCAGGGGCAGGCCGGGGCTGGTGAGCGTGACCGGCACCGCGCGTCCGTCCGGGCCGCGGATCAGCGGGGGAGGGTGACCGGCACCGACGAGGGTGCACGTGTGCCGCTCCGCGTCCCACTCGGCGTAGACACAGGTCGCGAAGGAGGCACCCGGGGTGTCGCAGGCGAGCGCGTCGAGCCGGTGCATGAGATCGGCCGGTGGGATGTCGAGTCCCGCCAGGGCGCGGACGGCGGTGCGCAGCTGGATCATCGCGACGGCCGCCTCGGGGCCGTGGCCCATCGCGTCTCCGACGACGAGGCCGATCCGCCCTCCTGGCCGGGGCAGGACGTCGAACCAGTCACCGCCGATGATGTCGCCGTCACCGGCCGGAAGACAGCCGTGGGCGATGCGGCAACCGGGGAACTCCGCGTCGGCGGCGGGCAGCAGGCTGCTGCGGATGGCCAGCGCGGTGCGGCGCTCCCGCTCGTACCGGCGCGCGTTGTCCAGTGCCACACAGGCCCGTGTCGCCAGCCGCTCCACGGTCACGGCGTCGTCTGCCGCGAACGGCGCCCGCTCGGGCCCACGGGTGCAGGCGATGAATCCGACGGCCACGTCCCGCAGATGCAGGGGCACGACCAGGAAGGAGGCCGTTTTCAGCAGGTCCTCGATGCGGGCGCTGTCGTCGGCGAGTGAGCCGAGCCGCTCGGAGGTGTGGGTGTCCATGGCGTCGAGCAGTTGGGTGCGCCGGGTGGCGAGAGCGCGCGCGTAGGGGGTCTCGCGTGGGAAGACGATCACTTCCCCGAGGGGGAGCAGCGGTTCCCAGTCCTCGGTGGTGTCCGAACCCACGCGCACGGCGAGGCGGCGGCCTTCGATCTGCGGCGGGTCGGCGGTGGCGGAGCCGTTCTCCCCCTGTAGCCATCGTTCCAGCAGATAGAGCGACGCCGCGTCGCAGAACGCGGGCGTCAACGCGTGCACGACATGGCTGCCGGTCAATCGCAGGTCGAGTGCGGAGCCGATGACGTCGGCCGTGGGGGAGAGGGAGGGCCGTGCTTCGTTCCGCAGGGTCGTGCCTTTCCGGGTGGGGCCGGGGCGTCGCGCATGGCAGGGACAGGCGCGGGGGAAGGGGGTCCGCCACGCTGTGAGATAACTATATGATGGTGCGTCAAGATCGCTGAGTGGCAGGGGTGTTGCGATGTCCGCTGGTGAGGGTCTTCCGGAAGGAATCGATCCGGACAAGGCGAGCGTTGCCCGCATGTATGACGCCATGTTGGGCGGACACCACAACTTCGCCATAGACCGTGAGGCACTTGCCGCGTTCACGGCCATCGATCCTCAGGTCCGGACGCTCGCCCGGGCCAACCGTGCCTTTCTGGGCCGGGCCGTCCGCTTCCTCGTCGACGCCGGGGTGCGCCAGTTCATCGATCTGGGCTCGGGCATTCCCACCCAGGGCAACGTCCACGAGGTGGCGCAGTCGGTCAGCCCGGGGACCCGGGTCGTCTACGTCGACAACGACCCCGTGGCCGTCGCGCACAGCTCGGCCTTGCTGGCCGACAACCCGGACACGGACATCGTGAACGCCGACATCCGCCGGCCGGCCGACATCCTGTCCGCCCCGCAGGTGGGGAAGCTGATCGACTTCGACCAGCCCGTGGCCGTGCTGATGATCACGATCCTGCACTTCATCTCGCCGGAGGAGAACCCGGCCGGCATCGTGACCGCCTTCCGCGACGCACTCCCCGGCGAGAGCTGGCTGGCGATGACGCATGCCACGAACCAGGACCGCCCGGAAACAGCCGCGGCCGTGGGGCAGTTGTACCGGTCGCGGGCCAGTTCTCCGGTGACGGCCCGTTCCCGCGAGGAGATCCTCGGCCTCTTCGACGGCTTCGACCTCGTCGAGCCGGGCCTGACCTACGTACCCCTGTGGCGCCCGGACCCGGACGACGAGATCCCGGACGACCCGTCCGAGTACTGGGTCTACGCGGGCGTCGGCCGCAAGACGCCATAGGGCAGGGCGGCCGATCGGTTCGTCAGTCCGGCACGAACAGTCAGGCGTGCCTGCGGTACTTGGCCTTGACCAGCCTCCGTTCGAACCGCTGGGCGTCCAGTCCCGGACAGCCCTGGCCGACGACGTACTCGTACAGCTGGAGCGCTCTCGCCCTCCTGACGGGCCTTGTGAGGCCTCACCGCACGCGTCGGGCGAGAATTCCGGCCACTTCGGCCCGGCAGGCAACCTTGGTCGGTCTTTGGCCCTGTTCACAGATGGCACACACATGTCGCCCATGGCGAGCACATGGTGCGTACAGCTTCGGACCGACGCAGAGCGAGGAACCGATGACCAGACATCAGCCCAGTGCATGGACCCGTTCGGCGTTCATCGCGGCCGCGGCCTTGGCCCTCGGCGCCGCCGGCACCGTCACGGCACCCGGCGCGACCGCGGCCACCCAGGCGGGGACGCCGAAACTCAAACTCATCGCCGCCGCCTCCGCGGTGACCCTCGACCGCTGGGAGGGCGAACCCGGCGTCACCCTCGACCTCGGCACCTATGTCACGGTGGACGGGGGACCGCTCGAATTCCGTGTGACGCGCAAGTCCTACAACGATCCTGTGGTCGCCTCGCAGATCATCCACTCCGGTGGCAGGACCGTCACCAAGGCCTTGCCCAAGGACCTGGTGAAGGACTTCTCGGGCCTGCCGGGCTTCCTCCGGATCAGTGTCACCGATCAGTCCGGCAAGAAGGTGGCCGACACCACGCAGACGTTCTGCCCCAACACCAGGGCGGGCCGGATCCGCCCGGACGCCCCTGGCACCTCGAAGTACCCCGAGAGCTGCTCCGACAACCCGTTCACGCTCGGCGGGGTCTGGGGTGTCGAGAAGGGCTGGGCCGCGGCCACGACACCGGGGTTCGATTCCGGCAGTACGGTCGACCTTCAGCCGGGCGTCTACACGGCCAAGGTCTCGGTGGCGAAGAAGTACCGCGACCTGTTCGGGATGCCGGCCAAGTCGCAGACGATCAAAGTGACGGTCCGTCAGAGCTCCGAAGGCGGTGAGGGCTTGGCTTCCGGCCGACACCCGGCCGGGGACGCGGCGAAGACGGCCGGGGACGCGGCGAAGAGCCCCCAGCCGGCCTCTAGACGCCCGACCGGCTCGGCGGGCGTGCCCGCGGGCGTGCCGAAGCCCGATCTTCGCGCCCTGCCTGCGTACGGCATCGCCATCACCGACGGCGAGGACGGCGACGTCCCCGGCAAGGACTACCTGGCCTTCAGCGCCACCGTCTGGAACGGCGGCCCCTCACCGCTGGTCGTCGACGGCTTCCGCGGTCCCGGCAAGGACAAGATGGACGCGTACCAGTACTTCTACGACAGCAAGGGCAAGCAGGTCGGGTACACGCCCACGGGCACCATGGAGTGGGACCCCCGGGAGGGTCACCAGCACTGGCACTTCAGCGACTTCGCCAGCTACCGACTGCTCGGCGCGGACAAGAAGGAGATCGTCCGCAGCGGCAAGGAGGCGTTCTGCCTGGCCAACACCGACGCCATCGACTACACGGTGAAGAACGCCAACTGGCACCCGTACAACACCGACCTGGCCACCGCCTGCGGTGAGGAGACCTCCGTGTCGGTCCGAGAGGTGCTCGACGTCGGCAACGGCGACACCTACAGCCAGTACCGGCCCGGGCAGTCCTTCGACGTCACGAACCTGCCGAACGGCACCTACTACATCCAGGTCATCGCCAACCCCGACAACCGGCTCAAGGAGCAGAGCACGACCAACAACGTCACCTACCGCAAGGTCGTCCTGGGCGGCACCCCCGGCGCCCGTACGGTGACCGTGCCCAAGTACGGCCGCGTAGACGCCCCTTGAGACCTGCCGGGCGGAGCCGTACGAGACTCCGCCCGGCTGTGGCCGGGAATGCCCCGCCGTCCGACGAGTTACCGACCGACACCCGACGACCGAAGGGGAACGGCACGGTGACACAGGTCAGGGAGCTCTACGGCAGGCCACCTGGCCGGACAGGTCTTCTTCATTCCCACGGTGCTGGCCGAGCCGGTGCCCGCCGAGCCCGCCATATCGATCCACGAGTACTACGGGCGGGTCAGCTGGATCGGCTCGGACCTCGACACGGCCCAGGCCGTCGAGACGGTCGCGGACCTGCTGACCCGGATCACGCTGCGGCGACACGGCGCCCTCGATCGTCCCTTGCCGTGGCACCGCGGAACCGTACGCACCGGTGCGTACGCCCTCGGGGTCGGAGGGCTTGGCGCGGCGGTCGTGCCGGCGCTGTGACCGTTACGACTCCGCCGTGACGTGGGGGTGGGGAAGCGTGCTGCGGTCGGCTTCGTCCTGGACGAGCAGGGAGAGCAGCGACGCCACGGTCAGCCCGGCTTCGGCCGGATGCCGAAGGACCTTGCTGGGGTCGATCCGGTAGCTGTTGGAGCGCCCCTCCCGGGTGTGGGAGAGATAGCCGTCGCGTTCCAGGTCGGCGATGATCTTCTGGACGGCGCGCTCGGTCAGGCGGCAGTGGGCGGCGATGTCGCGGATGCGCGTGCTGGGGTCGTCGGCGATCGCCGCCAGGACCCGGGCATGGTTGGTGAGGAAGGTCCATCCGGTGTGTGGTTCGGGCACTCCGTCCATGGCTGTCAGCTTACCGGCCAGGCATTCAGGCATTCAAAAGCACGTACTGCTTTTCATGTATTGGTTGACGGGAATGGGTCGGTCGGGAGAGCCTGGAGCCGGAGGCTGGTGATCAGGCGAAGGAGGAGGACATGCCGGAGCCTGCGCCGCGGGCGCAGCCCCTCATCGCGGAGGGCGTCGCACGTGCGGACAGCGGCGCACCGTTCGTGCCGTGCCGGGCGACGGTCGCCGTCGTGCAGGACGGCGACCGGATGAGCGTGGTGGTCCGGGGTGAACTCGACTTCGACGCCGACCGGTGGCTCCGGGGCGACCTGGACGACGTGCTCAGCCGCTCGGTCGACGGCGTCACCCTGGACCTGAGCGCGGTGGACTTCTGCGACTGTGCCGGTCTGGGCATCCTCCTCACCCTGCGCAAACGGGCCCTCGAGCAGGGCAAGACCATCGCCATCCGTGCCAGCAGTCCCACGGTCGAGCGGCTGTTCGACCTGACCGGGGCCGGGGAGCTGTTCGAGCCACCGGGCCCACTGTCAGACCGGATCGGTACGGTCGGCCCATGAGAGCTACTGGAACGTTCACCGTCAACGCCTTCGTTCCGACCGAGCTGAAGCCGGACCCGGCTGTGGCCACCGGCCTTCCGGTTGGTGTGGCGACGATGGAGAAGCGCTTCGAGGGGGAGATCACGGGCCGCTCGGCGACCTTGTTCACCGCCGCGTTCGACCAGTCGACCGGGGTCGGCACCTATGTGGCCATGGAGTCGTTCGAAGGCTCGCTGCACGACCGCGACGGCGCCTTCAACTTCGTGCACTCGGCTACCACGTCCGGCAGCGACCGCACCGCGGAGTTCTTCACCATCGTTCCGTCGAGCGGCACCGGGGAGCTGGCCGGGATCTCCGGCGCGGGCGGCATCACGATCGACGCAGACGGCACGCATGGCATCTGGTTCGCCTACTCGCTCACCTGAGTAGGGCACCGAGCTCGCCGCTCCTCCGGACGCGGACCAGAAGTGATCAGGCGCGGCGGCGCCGGTTGTGTCGCAGCGGGTCGATCAGCTCGTCGGCCAGCCATCGTGCCACGCCAGGCGGGTAGGGGCTGCGCAGGCTCAGCACGATGTGGGTGAAGCCCGCCGCGATCAACTCGGCGAGGGCGGCACGGTCTCCGGCCGGGTCCTGGTAGGACACGATGTACTGCACGGAGCGGGTGACCGCGCGCGGGTCGCGGCCGATCGCGGCGCACGACGTGTCGAGGACGCGGCTGCGTTCGATGACCCGCTCCACGGGGTTGTGCGGCGGCCCGGGAATGTTCCAGATGTCCGCCTGCTCGGCGACCAGTCGCAGAAGCCGTGTTCCCCAGCCGCCGATGAGGATCGGCGGCCCCGGCCGCTGGACCGGCTTGGGCTCGTTCCGGTTGCCGGAGAGCTGATAGTGCCGCCCTTCGAAGTCGAACACGTCCTCGGTCCACATGCCCCGCAGCACTGTGATGGTCTCCGCGAGCCGGGCGATGCCTTCGGCGGGCGGTACCAGGTTCAGGCCGTATCCGGCGTACTCCGTGGCGGCGGGGTTCTCGCCCGCGATCCCGCCGGCCCCGGGAGGCTGCCGGGTACCGCCGACGCCCAGGCCCATGACGAGCCGTCCGCCGGAGATGACATCCACCGTGGTGGCCATCTTCCCCAACAGGGCAGGGTGGCGCAGCCGGTTGCTGGTCACCAGCAGCCCGAGCCGCAGCCGGGAGGTTCGTGCGGCAAGGGCGCTGAGCAGCGTCCACCCCTCCAGTACCTCACCGTCCTTGGGCCCGACGATGGGCATGAGGTGGTCCCACAGCCAGGCGTCCGCGATCTCGGGCAGGTCGTCGGCCTCCTCCCAGACGCGGAGGATGTCTGCGTAAGCCACCCGCATCGGGGTGGTCTTGATGCCGAACGTGACCGGGTACGCCGGGAGTTGACTCATATCCGTCAGCATATCCATCAGCATAGCCAATCATCAGTATGACTGACTATCAGTGTGCGGCTATAGCCTTGGGACATGACCAGCGATGCAAGCGCCGGACTCCTCGCGGCCCGCCTCGGCTACCTGCTCAAGCACGCCCACCTGCGCTACGCCGAGGCATCGGCGCAGGCCCTGGCGCCCCTGGGTATCGACGGCCGGGAACTGGCGGTACTCGCCGTACTCGCGGTGGACGTCCCGCCCTCCCAGCAGGAGGCGGCCGGCCGCCTCGGCATCGACCGCACCACGATGGTCGCCCTGGTCGACGGCCTGGAAGCCAAGCGCCTCGCCGAGCGCCGGCGCAGCACCGAAGACCGACGCAGGAACGTCGTCGCGCTCACCGCCGAAGGGCGCAAGGTGCTGCGCAAAGCCGAACGCACGCGCCTGGACGCCGAGCGCCGCTTCCTTGCGCCCTTGCGCGCCGCCGAGGCGGACGCCCTGGTGAGTGCGTTGCGGAAGCTCACCGCGGAGCCCGCGGCGCCGGACCAATAGCACCGGCACGCCGCGGCGTGCCGACCGTCTCGCGCTGTCGGCCCGCCGCCGAGCCGGCGCTTGTCCGGGCTTACTTGGATTCGACTCGTCCGAGCGGGTCGGGGCCGGCCGTGAGCGCGTCACGCGCCGCCTGCCAGGCGGGATCCCCGGGGTAGAGCTCGGAGCGGAGGTAGGCCCAGGTGAGCCGTTGGACCGCGGACACTCGCTCGGGGTTCTCGTCCGTGGTCTCGGCCACGTCGTATCCGGAGATCCCGCCGAGCCCGTGCTCCGCGTCGAACAGGGTGAGCAGGGACTTGGGACCGGGGGAGAGGTGGTACGGGTCGGTGTGCCATTCCGGGCCCCGGACCGTCAGATGGGCGGAGGCGTCCTTGTCGCCGGCTACCACGAGCGTGGGCGTCGTCATCCGGGAGAAGTCCATGGACAGGAAGAAAGAGTAATTCTCGGCCACGAACTCGGTGACGGCATCGCCGCCCCTGCCGGGCGCGGCGAGCAGTACACCCGCCTTGATCCGGGGATCGGCCAGATCCGCTTCCGTTCCGTCGTCCGGATCGGTGACCCGGGCGCCCAGCAGCAGGCTCGCGGTGTGCCCGCCCATCGAGTGACCGGCCACGGCCACCTTGCTTCGGTCCAGGCGGCCGAGGAGCTGCGGGACGGCGGCCTCGATGGCGTCGAGCCGGTCGAGGAGGCGCTTCATGTCCTCGGCCCGCGATCGCCAGAACAGGGGTGCCCCGGGAGTGCCGGGATCCAGGCTCAGCGTCCTGGAGCTCAGATGGGTCGGCTGGATCACGACGAAGCCGTGCGCCGCCCAGTAGTCGGCGAGCGGCGCGTAGCCGTTCAGCGAGGAGAGGTGGTTCGAGTGACCCTGACCGTGCGACAGAAGGATGACCGGCAGATCGCTTCCGGTCACGGGCGCGGAGACCCGCACCTGAAGGTCCACGGCTCGGTCGGGGGCCGACAGCACCACCGGACTGACCGAGAGGACGGGGGTCGGTGAACTGATGGTGCCGGCTGTGTGCGTCGATTCGCTCATGATGCGCCTTCCGGTCGACTGAAGCGGAGCGTTGTTCCGTTTAATATACGGAACATCGTTCCGATTCGGCAATGGGTGTCGGCACCGTAAGATGTCCGTCGAACACCGGGTAAACGACCGCGAGGCGAGGGGCATGTCGAAGCAGGCTGCGGGCGGAAGTCACCGCGCGGCTCCGGTACACACGGATCCCGAGGACGTTTCCATCCTGACCGCGCTGTCCGCGGTCGCCGATCCGGTGCGCATGCAGCTGATCCGCGAGCTGGCGGGCTCCGCCGACTGGTCGCGCAGTTGCGGCAGCTTCGATGTGCCGGTCGGCAAAGCCGCGCTCAGCCACCACTTCTCGGTCCTGCGCGGCGCCGGGCTGGTCGAGCAGCGCGACGAGGGGCCCAGGCGGGTCAACAGGCTGCGCCGCGAGGAGTTCGAGGCCCGCTTCCCCGGGCTGCTCGACCTGCTCCTCCGGACCGAGGGCGCCGACTGAACGACCGGGCTGCTCCCGGGTCGGCGTGGGCTGTTACTCACTTTCGGGTGACGGTGGCCGCCGTCATGGCCGTCAATCCTTCATGTCGCACCATATCCCGGTATGTCTCAGATAGTTGTGTGATACAGGCGAGAGTAACGCGAGTATGGACAATTCGTAACAGGCGTCGCGTATCCCAAGGAGTTTCCGCGTCCGGTTGCAGGGTGTCGGTGCGCGGCCGTCCGGCCGCCACCCGCACCGGGCACCCGTCGGCGTCGCGGCAGCAGACCGCCCGCCGGGGTGTGCTCCGAACCCTGTGAAGGGGGACCCCTGTGTCCGTATCCGTTTCTGTGACCACCCGCCGTCTGACCGCCGCCGCAGCTGTCGCCGCGGCCATGGTGGGGGCGGTGGCGCTGCCCGCGTCGGCCGCCGACCACCACCAGCGGCCTTCCGACCGTGACCGCGTGGTCATCAGCGACGTGCAGTACGTCTCTCCGGGCCGGGAGGACCGTTCCCGCCACCTGCTGAACCGGGAGTGGGTGGAGGTCACCAACAACAGCCGCCGCGGCGTCAACCTGGACGGCTGGACGCTGTCCGACGAGGGCGGCCACACCTACACGTTCCGCTACGTACGGCTGGCCGGCCGTGCAACGGTACGCGTCCACACCGGTGTCGGCCGGGACAGTGCCACGGACCTGTACCAGGACCGGCGGACACAGGTGTGGGACGAGGACGCCGACACCGCCACCTTGCGCGACGACCACGGCCGGTTCGTCGACGCCTTCTCCTGGGGCCAGGATCACCACCGCCATGACGGTGGCGACCGCTGGGGCGGCGACCGCCGCGAGGGCGGCCGGGGCTGGGACGGTCACCGCGACGGTGACCGCGAGGAGGGCCACCGCCACGGTGACCACCGTCGCTAGGCGGCCTGTCGGTCGGTGACCGCTGACTCGTAGGTCGGTCACCTCCGGTGCGCACGGCTGACGGCGCGCCGCCTTCCACGGTGGCGCGCCGTCTCCTTCGCTCGCTCTCACCCACTTGGTCGCCAGGCGGTTCTGGTCGAATTGACAGCTGCCTCGCGGGGCGCGGTACTGAACACGAGGGACTCTTGGTCAAGAGTTTCCCTGTGGTGCACTCCACCTCCCCCATCTCTCCCCGCTCAGGGAGCCGCCATGACGGTGCAGCAGCAACAGCAAGGCATGATCCAAACGGTTCTGGTCTACGAGGACGACCCGGGATTTCCCCCCACGCATGTCAACATGCCCGTGCCACATCCCGTTCCCCAGCTCGACACACAGCCCTTCCCGACGGCCATAGCCGAGCCGGCGCCACACCCGGACAGCGCCGGGCCGGGCACAGAGGCGTTCCGCTACTGGGTGGCGGCCGACGCGCTCAGCAGGGCCAGCCAGACCTGGGGTCCGCTGGTTCCGGCGGGAACCCAGTGGAATCCGATGGTCGGACGCGCACTCACCGCGCACCTCAACGCGGGAGACGACCTCAACGCCTTCTACAACCGCAGAGGCCTGTCCTTCTTCCGCCACACGGTGGCCGGGGTCACCGTCGCCGCGTGCGAGAGCTCCGAGGTCGTCGAGCACGAGACGGGTCACGCGGTCCTCGACGCCCTGCGTCCTCAGCTGTTCAACGCGGCGAGTGCCGAGGCGGACGCCCTGCACGAGGCGTTCGGGGACATCAGCTCCCTGCTGAGCTCACTCCGCCTGGAGTCCCTCCGGACCGCCGTACTGGCCGAGACCCAAGGCGACCTCGAACTGTCCTCGCGGGTGTCGCGGGTGGCCGAGCAACTCGGCTGGGCGATTCGCCAGGGCCACCCGAGCGCGGTCGACCCGGACTGCCTGCGCAACCTGTCGAACAGCTTCTTCTACACCGACCCGGTGCACCTGCCACCGGTCGCACCCGCGAACGCGCTCTCCAGCGAACCGCACTCGTTCTCCCGGGTGTTCAGCGGCGCGTTCCTGAAGGTCGTCGCCGGGATCTTCCACATGCAGGACCTTCAGGACCAGGCCGGTCTGGCGGCGGCAGCCGAGATCGCGGGCCAGCTGCTGGTGGACGCCGTGGTGGCCGCGCCCGTGGTGTCCGGCTACTACGCGCAGATCGCGGGTCACATGATCGCCGCGGACCAGCGCCGCAACGGCGGCCGGTACGGGCAGGCCCTGCGCTCGGCGTTCATCCGCCACGGCATCCTCTCCCTGGAGGCCGCCACGTCCCTCACCGGGCCGGAGGTGGCACGCCGGAGCGCCGGCATCACCGAGGCGATGCCGGGCGGTGGTGACGACCAGGGCATGACGGCCGTCACGATCCAGGGGACGATGTACGGCATCACCCAGCCCCTGACGCTCGCCGCCCCGGCGGAGGAACGGCGGTTCGGCATCGCCGGCTCCGACCCCGCCGGCGGCACGGTGCGGCCCGCCGATCCCGAGCGGGTCGCCACGTCGTACCTCGAGGACCTCTTCCGCCGCGGCCGGGTCCACGTACCCGAAGAGCACCGCACTGACGCGGCGTTCGTGGACGTCAGCCCGACCCGGCTCAAGACCCACGAGATCGCGCGTGCGACGACCGGAGAAGGCCTCGCTCTGATCCGGCGGTGCTTCGACTAGCTGAAATAACGCAGACGACGGACGGACAGCCGTCCGTCGTCTTCGCGTTTGACGACATGCGTCGTCCTGGCCGTCGGCTCCTCGCCCTCGAACACCGCCTCGCCCCGCGCCAGCAGGTCGCTGATGTACTTGTCGGTCGCCCGGCGCTCGGCGTCGTCGTTCGCACCGGCAGCCGCGTCGCCACTGTCCACCGGCCCCCGCAGGTCCACCGTGAAACCGCCGCGCTCAAGGGCTTCGGCGCCGCGTGTGGTCGCCATGGCGAGCACCGGCCGTTCGGAGACGGCATTCTCGGCAACGGCCTCGGTCCCGTTCATGGCCGCGGTCAGCTCAGGCAGGCCGCGGCCGTCCGGCAGTTCGATCCGCGCCCGGAACACGGGACGGTCGTCCATCGCGGCGAAGGTGAACACCGGGTGGGGGGCGCTGCGCATCCCCGCCTCCCGTGCGAACGCACGCTCGTCAGGATCCTCTCCCACGAAGACACAGTCGTCGGCCGGCACACCTCCCGTGCTCGCCACCGCCTGGTCGAACAGCTGGCGGCTGTTCTTGGCGCCCCAGTGCACGAGACCCACGTCCGTGAAACGGCCGGGGAACGCCTCTTGCAGGGCCGCGGCAGCCCGTGCGGCCGCACCGTCCCCCGAACCGGGGTTGGAGATGATGCCCTTGCGTAGCTCGCCGAGGGCGTCGAGTACGGCGATGACGCGAGGCCGGGGCACAAGTGACAGCGAGCCGTCGGGCTCCACGCGGGCATCCGCCAGGGTCGCCCCGATGTCGAAGAAGATCACAGGCATCTGGGATGCCTTCCCCGGTGAGCCCTTGCGACTCTGGTCCGCCCGGGTGACGACTGCCGTGCGGAGAGCCGCGCTTCTAGCCGTCGGGGCACTGCTTTCCGGTTCCCTCGGTGTGCCGGCCGTCCGGGCCCGTGACAGTCACCGGCAGCGGTTCGCTCGCGGGAGAGGCGAGGCGTTGCGCCGCGACGGCCGTGCAGATGAGCTGGGCGGCGGCGAGATCGGCCGGCTTGGCGGTGGGCACGGCGAGTTCGATGACCACGTGGCTGCCGTTCGACGTCACCTCCACCGGGTCCGAGGCGCGGGCGGCAGCCGTCGGGACCGGGGTGGCGGAGGCCGTGGGAAGGGACGTGTCCGCAGCGGACGGCAGCAGCGGCAGCAGCGTGCGCATTCCCTTGAGCCGTTCCTTCTCGGTCGGCCCCTGGAACAGCACCTGTACGGCCGGTTCGACGCCGACCGCCGCGACCATTTGGCGGGGGACGGGGACCAGGGTGCCGTCCGCCACGAGGTAGACCCATGTCGTCGGCACGATCCCGCTGGCAGGGCCGCCCGCCTCCACCACCCCGGTCGTGGGGATGCCGCAGGAGGCGAGCGCGCACAGCGCCGGAAGGATCAGCGACGCGGACCGGAGTACGGCTCTCATGACCGCCTTCCCCGCGGTGCTGCGCCCTGCGGCGGCTCGTTCCGGGGCGGTCGCGGCGGATCCTCCCTGTGCAGCGGAAGTCGCACGGTGAAGACGGCACCGCCCTCCGGCCGGTTCCCGGCGCGCACGGTGCCGCCGTGGATGCGGACGTTCTCGGCGGTGATCGCGAGGCCCAGGCCGCTGCCCTCGGTCCGGGTGCGGGCGGCGTCCGACTTGTAGAAGCGCTCGAAGACATGTGGCAGCACGCCGTCGGGAATCCCGGGCCCGCTGTCCCGTACCTCGATGACGGCCAGGCGCCCCGCACCGGGCTCCCCGCCCTCGGACAGGTGCAGCTGGACCGGGCGGGCGCCGTGCCGGAGGGCGTTGCCGACCAGGTTGGCGACCACGATGTCGAGGCGGCGCGGGTCGACGCGTCCGCGCAACGCGTCCGGCGGCGGCAACCGGGTGTCCACCAGATCGGTCCAGCCACGGGCGGCGAGTGTGCGCCGCAGCGACTCGGCGAGGTCGATCTCGTCCAGGTGCGGCACCGCCGCGCCCGCGTCGAAGCGGGAGATCTCCATCAGGTCGTCCACCAGGCGGGCCAACTTCACGGTCTCCTCACTGATCAGCCGGACCGCGGTGGCGGTGTCCGGGTCGAGACGGGCGGCGTCCTCGTCGAGGACGTCGGTGACCGCCGACATGGCGGCCAGCGGGGTGCGCAGCTCGTGCGAGACGTCCGCGGCGAACCGGCGGGCACGGGCCTCCATGCCGCGCAGTTCGGCGACCGATTCCTCCAGGGCGGCGGCGGTCTCGTTGAACGTGTGCGACAGATCGGCGAGTTCGTCGGAGCCGTTGACCGCGAGCCTGGTGTCCAGGCGTCCCTCGGCGATGCTACGGGTGGCGCTGCGCAGCGCCCGCACCGGCCGCAGCACCCCACGCGCGGCGAGCAGCGCGAGCAGCACGGCCAGCGCCAGGGCGGGCACGGCGGCCCTTTCGACGGCGGTGACCAGGGCGTCGACGTAGGCCTGTTCCGTGATCTGCGGCACCGTGAGGAAGACGTGGAGGCCCGAGGCGCTGGCACGGTCGGCGAAGGTGACCGACATGCCGACGACGAGTGCGGTGTGATCGCCGCTGTCCACCCGCTGAAAGACGGTGGCCCGCCTGGAGTTCACCGCCTCGCGCAGGGCCGGCGTCAGTTCCTCGAACCGGTCGCCGGGGACGGAGGTCGCGTTCAGGTCGCGATAGGTGACCAGGACACGCCAGGTCCCGGACGGTTCGGCTGCCGCCACGTCGGCCGCGAACCTCTTGAGCCCGGTCTCGTTCGTCGGCAGGCTCAGCATCGGGGCGAGCCGGTTCACCTGGCTGCGCAGTTGTGAGATCACCGCGTCCTGGCTCTGCTGGAGCACGCCCGTGCGCGCCTCACGGAAGGTCAGGGCGCCCGTGGTCATGGCGGTGACCGCGGCCACGAGCGCGAACGCCACGACCAACCGGGTGCGCAGGCCGCGCAGTTGCGGGACCTTTGCGCGGGCTCCGAGCAGCCTTCGTGTGAGGGGTTTGGGCGGAGGAGTCACAGGGAGGCGAACCGGTAACCGAAACCGCGCACGGTCTCTATGTAGCGGGGCTCGCCCATCTTGGCGCGCAGCCGTTTGACGCAGGCGTCCACCAGACGCGCATCCCCGTGATAGCTGTGTTCCCAGACCGCTTCGAGGAGTTGCTGCCGACTGAACACCTGGCCGGGCGAGGCGGACAGGAGCAGCAGGAGCCGCAGCTCGGACGGGGCGAGCGCGACGGGCGCACCCCGCAGGGCGACCGAGAAACCGGCCCGGTCGACGGTCAGGTCCCCGTAGGTGTCGAGCTTCGGCAGACCGCCGCCGGCGGGTACCGCTGCCGCCCGGCGCAGCACGGCACGGATGCGCGCTTCCAGCACCCGGGCCTGCACGGGCTTGACCACGTAGTCGTCGGCCCCGGCCTCCAGTCCGACGACGATGTCCTCGTCGTCGCCCCGCGCCGTCGCCATGATGATCGGCAGCGTCTGGTCGAGGGCGCGCATCGCACGGCACACGTCCAGACCGGGCATGCCGGGCAGCATCAGGTCCAGCACCACGACGTCCGGCCGGAAGGACCGCAGGACCTTCAGCCCCTCTTCCCCCGTGTCGGCTGCGGCGACCTCGTGGCCCTGACGGCGCAGCGCGAGGGCCACGCCCTCCCGCACGGCCCGGTCGTCTTCGATCAGCAGAACGCGTGGCATGCGCTCAGTATCCCTACGAGCTCCGGCAGTCCGTTACCGGATGATCACATGAGCCAACCCCCGGCTGCCTGTTACTTTTTCGTTATCGTTCGGGCCAGATTCGATCACATCGCGATCACAATCTGAACAACCATGACCGCGCACAAAACAACTCCCTCCCGCACCCGTCGCCGTCGAAACGGCAGCGCGCACGCCTCCGCGCGCGGGCCGAAGGCGCCGCTGTGGGGAGGACTGGCGGCCCTGACCCTCTTCGGCGCCGCCGGTCTCGCGGCCGTGGGCTGGGCTTCTACAGGCGCGACCGGCACCCACGCGGACGCCCACGCCGACGCCGACGCCCGCGCCGACATTCGCGACGCGCCCACCCGGCACGCGAGAGCCGGCTCCAAGCCCACCCGGCCGACCCCGAGTGTCAAGTCTTCGCCGAGCCCGTCGGCCAGTTCGTCCGCCCCTCCCTACCGGCAGGACATCCCGGCCACGGGGCCCGGCACGTTCACCACCGCACCCGGCGGAAGCGCCGCGGTCGGCAAGGGAAAGGTCCTGCGCTACCGGGTCGACGTGGAGAACGGCCTCGACCTGTCCGCCGCGGACGCGGCCAAGGAGGTGGAGCGCATCCTCGCCGACCGGCGCGGCTGGACCGCCGACGGCCACTCGGCGTTCCAGCGGGTGTCCGGCGGCACCACCGACTTCGCCGTACGGATAGCGACACCCGGGACCGTGGACAAGATCTGCGGTCGGTACGGGCTCGACACCGGCGGCACGGTCAACTGCGACGTCGGCCGCGACGTGATGGTCAACCTCAGACGATGGCTGCTCGCCACACCCGTCTACGCCAAGGACGTCACCGCCTACCGCGCCCTGATCATCAACCACGAGGTGGGTCACTTCCTCGGCCACGGCCACGCCGGCTGCCCGGGCGCGGGGCGGCCGGCCCCCGTGATGATGCAACAGATCAAGGGCATGCACGGCTGCGTGCCCAACGTATGGCCGTACGACGAGCGGGGACGGTACGTCACCGGACCCGCGGTTCCCTGAGCGGCCACCGCGGGTGGGGGCGTCGTCATGACGGCGTTCCTTCCAGTCCGGGGACTGCAAGGGTTTACGCAGTACGAGTGAATGAGACGGCTTTTCCGTTCGGCGCCGCTGGTAGATCTTTTACGGTCTCTGCTTGGATCCGGCGGCCGCAGAGGAGGTCCTGCGGGCGGGGGGCCGGTTGAGAGGCGCACCGGATGGTGGGGTTGGGCAAGTCGCCGGACACGCTCGAGGGACGGACGGGCCGCTGCCGTGGGACCGGGACGAGGGCCTGGGGCGCGGTCGGTGTGGTGTGTCTCATGGGAACGGTGCTGGCTGTCAGCGGGTGGTGGGCGGCCGGAGGTCTGGCGGCAGGGATGGTGGACAACGGGCCGTCCATCGGCTGCTGGGTGTTGACGGCCTCTCTGATGCTCCGTGCCCGGGGTGCGGGCGGCCTGGTCCAAAAACGCCTGCTGCTGTTGGCGGGTTCCGCGGCATCCGGGGGCGTGTACCGGGGCGCGGTCAACGTGCTGTCGGTCCACCCCCAGTCCTGGGGACGGAACGCGCTGAGTTCAGTGGTGGTCACCGGCGTGACGCTGGCGGTCGGACTGGGGATGGCCGGTCTGGTGGTCGCGGCCGATGCCGGTGCGGGCCGGCACGTACTCCTGCGGCGCTTGTTCGACGGGGTGGTCACAGCCGGGCCGGTGTTCATGACGGGATGGGTACTGCTGCGGGAGGCCGGTGACGGCTGGCGGCTGGGGACGGGCATGGTCGGCGTCCTTTGGGCCGCGGAAGTCGTCTTCCTCAGCTTTCTGTTCGCCCTGCGCCGGCTCGTACGCAGCGACCAGCGGGTCACCCTGTGGGTAGGGGCGGTGGGGCTGTCCCTCACGCTGATCGGCGACAGCCTGCGACTGTGGACGATCGGCCCGGACGGTCTCGAGGTGATGTCCTGGCAACTGGTCGACGCCTGCGATACCGGGGGACTGCTGCTGCTCTCCGCCGCCCCCTGGGTGCCCGGCGGGGCGAGCGTCCTGGTCGCTGGTCAGCCGACGTTGCAATTGGGCATAGAGGGCGCCGCCGCGTTCATCCCCCTGACGGTCTGCACGGTCACAGCGCTGGGGTATGCGCTGGCTCCGCTGTCCCGCGACCTGGTGCCGCTGCTGGTCGGCGGGACGGTGATGCTCAGCCTCTGGGCACGCCAGATGTTCCTGTCGAGGGAGAAAGCCGGAAAGGACGACTGAGCCGACGCGACGGCATGACGGCGACGAGCCCCACCGGCATCCTCACCGGGACGGCCCTGCGCGCAGGGCCGTCCCGGTGAAGGGCTACGACGTGCTCACGCCGACGGTGAGGGTCGCCTTGTAGCCGTCGGAGACGCTGTCGCCGAGTGCGGTCAGCGTCAGCAGGCCGGAGGAGGCGCCGTCGTCGTCGTAGACGGTGTCGTCGTCGAGTCGCGTCTCCTTGGTGGTGTTGTCCGAGTACGGGGACGTCGCCTGGACCTCGCTGTTGATGTCCGGGTCGAAGAACAGCTGCCCGGTGTGGATGAGCTCCCCGCCGGTGTACGAGTCGTCGGTGAGCGTCACGTCCGTGTGGACCCGCATGTGGACGTGGACGGCGCGGGAGACGTAGTGCCCGGGCCAGATGGAGGTGATGTTCACCTGCCCGTCGGAGTCGGTCATCTGGCCGCCCCGGAGGAAGGTGCCGTTGTCGTCTTCCGTGTGGCCGTTGCCGCCGACGAAACCGGAGTACTCGCCGAGGGAGTCGCAGTGCCAGATCTCGACCAGGGCGTCCGCCAGCGGGGAACAGTCGTTGGCGGTGTCGACGACGGTGAAGGTGTACTGAACCTCGACGCCTTCCTTGTCCTCGCGGATGTCCTCCCGGACCAGGGCGCCTGAGAGGGAGTACGGGCCCTCGGTGACCTCGGCGGTGAGGGTGCAGACGCCCGCGGAGGCCGAACTGGTGGCGGTCGTGGTGGCGGAGGCGTCGGTCTCCGCCGTGCTGGTGTCGGTGCTGGCCGAGGCGAACCCGGCGGCCGCCAGTCCACCGGCTACGGCGATACCGCCGCCGCCGATGAGGACGCGCCGTCGCTGTACGCCCTTGCCCCGTCGATGCCGGGCGGGCTGGGAGGAGTCGGAGAGCTCTGGTCCAGGTGACCGCGGTGTTGCGGAGGCGTTGTCTGTCATGGGCACGAACGTAGAGACGCACCTGAAGGAAGCATGAGAAACGCGCTGTGAGCAGGCTGGGGACATAGCCCCCAACTGCTTTGTAACTTCAGCAAGTTGGGGCGCACTCCGCGTGTCCCGGTCCTGGCTCGCGGGTTCACGGAAGGGGATGAAATGGGTCGCACACGGCGGCTGGCGCTGCTAGCTTGCCGCAGTGGATCTCTTCTCACGGTCTTGGACGGCGTTGCGCACGGCGGTTGCCGAACTCCCGGACGAGGACTTCGAGCAGCCGTCCGGCTGCGCGGGCTGGCTCGTACGTGACCTCGTGTGCCACCTGATCATCGACGCGCAGGACATCCTGATCACCCTCGTCACCCCGACGGACGCGGAACCGACCGTCAACGCGGTGACCTACTGGAACGTCGTCGAAGCCCCGACCGGGGACGACCCGCTCGACGCGCTGATCGTCCGCCTCGCCGCCGCGTACGAAGAGCCGCGGCTGCTCAAGTTCCACCTCGACGACGTCGGCTCCGCCGCCGGACGCGCCGCCCAACTCGCCGACCGCACCGCGCGGGTCAGCACCCAGGACCAGGTCCTCACCGTGGGCGACTACCTCTCCGCATACGTCATGGAATGGACGCTGCACCACCTCGACCTGACCGCCCGGCTCCCGAGCGTCGCGGGGCCGCCCGCCGAAGGCCTGTCCCGTTCCCGTGCGATGCTGGAAGAGATCGCCGGGTCCGCGTTCCCCAAGTCGTTCTCCGACGAGGACGCGCTGCTGATCGGCACCGGACGCCGGGCAGCGGCCCCCGCGGAAATCGGGGAACTGGGTCAGCTGGCCGCGAAGTTGCCGCTCGCCCTCGGCTGAGGGGTACAGGTGGACCGCGCGGCACGGCATCACTCGGGATGGGCCACTGCCGCCTTCTGCAGTTGCACCGCCGCCAGCAGGCTCAGCATCGGCTCCGCCTTGCGCAGCGCCTTCACCGCCGCGACCGAGGCGATGTCCCCCGTGAAGCCGACGGCGGTCAGCCGGGAGCGGACCCATCGGGCGCGCAACTGGTCCTCGCTCGCGGCGGCGGTGGACTCGACGAGTGCGGCGGCGCGTTCCAGACCCGGGCGCTCCTCGGGCGATGCATCGGCCAGCGCCTGACGCAGGGCCGCCGCGACCACGTTCGCGTCCCGGATGAGCAGCACGAAGTTGTGTTTCTTGTTCAGTCCCGCGATTCCTGTCATGCGGATCATCGTGACCGTCGAGTGCCACGCTCGCCAAGCGACTTGAGGAGTCTCAGAGGTGGACGGCCATCTCCACGGTCGCCTCGAAATTCTCTGGCAGGCTATGTCGCGGCCTGATGGAATGATCTTGCGTCCGGTCACTACGATCGGAGCTCAAGACAACCGTTCGACCGGCCCGATGCTGGATGCCGGTCGGGGTCGCCGATGCCAGGGTCCGCTCCCCGGGCTGCGGTGATCTTCCTGTTCCAGGAGGACCCTCCCGCATGTTCCGACGTATTGGCAACACTGTCGTCCGACATCCTGTCTGGACGATCGTTGCATGGCTGATCGCGGCGGTTGCGATCGTCGCCACCGCTCCAAGCCTGCCCTCGAACAGCGACGAGAGCAGTTTCCTGCCCAAGAGTTACGAATCCATCAAAGCGGCGGACCTTCAGCAGAAGGCGTTCCCCAGCGCCTTCACTCCGTCCGCGATCGCGCTGTACCAGCGCACCGACGGCGGCAAGCTGACCGCCGCCGACCAGAAGGACGTCGCCCGGATCACCACCGAACTGGGCAAGAAGCACATCGACCAGGTGCAGAAGGTCGTCCCCGGCCAGCCGTCCAAGGACGGCAGGTACGCCATGACCCTGGTCCAGATGGACAGCAAGAACGCCGGCCAGCCCAAGCAGGCCGACGCGGCCAAGGTCCTGCGCGACGACGCGAAACGACTGGCCAAGGGAACGCAGCTCGACGTCAAGCTCGGCGGCTCCGCCGCGCAGGCGCTCGACCAGCAGGATTCGTCCAAGCGCGGCCAGGCGCTGATCGGCATCGGCACCTTCGCCATCATCCTGGTGACCCTGCTGATCATCTTCCGGGCGCCGATCCTGGCCCTGCTGCCCCTGATCCTGATCGGCCTGGTGTCCGCCATCGCCAACGGGCTGATCGCGTACGCCACCAAGTTGTTCGATCTTCAGGCCAACAGTTCAATCTCGTCGATCCTGATCGTCGTGCTCTTCGGCGTGGGTACGGACTACTTCCTCTTCCTGATATTCCGTTACCGCGAACGCCTGCGCGCCGGCGACGAGCCCAAGGAGGCCATGATCAACGCGGTCGCCCGAGTCGGCGAGGCCATCGCCTCGGCCGCCGGGGCGGTCATCATCGCCTTCCTCGCGCTGGTCCTGTCCACGCTGGGCTTCCTCAAGCAGATGGGCCCGGCGCTGGCGATCGCGGTCAGCGTCACTCTGATCGCGGGCCTGACCCTGATCCCGGCCGTGGTCTCGCTCATCGGACCGAAGGTCTTCTGGCCCTCGAAGTCCTGGCGGCAGGAGCCGGACAACGCCCGTTTCGCCGCCCTCGGCCGTGCCGTGCAGCGCCGCCCGGTGCTGACCGCCACGGCATCCGGCCTCGTCCTGCTCGTGCTGTCGCTGGGTACGCTCGGATTCAACGCCACGTTCGACCTTGCGTCGGGGTCCATGCCCAAGACCAAGGAGTCCATGGTCGTCCAGGACGAGATGCAGAAGGCGTACTCGGCGGGTGCCGCGGCGCCCACCGACGTCTATCTGTCCAGTGCCGACGGCAAGCCGCTGGACAAGACCGCCTTCGACGCGTACGCGAAGAAGCTCGGTGCCGTGGACGGCGTCGCGAGCGCCCGTATGGCCCAGGTCAACAAGGACGGCACCACGGCGGACTTCACCGTCACGCTCAAGTACGAGGCCTCGACGGACAAGGCGATCGATGCCGTCGGCAGGGTGCGCGACGTCGCGCACTCCGACGCCCCTGACGGCACCGAAGCCGTCGTCGGCGGAATGTCCTCCATCTACAAGGACATCGACACCGCGGTCAACCACGACTACCGGACGGTCTTCCCCGTAGCCGCCGTCCTCATCATGGTCATCCTCGGGCTGCTGCTGCGCAGCGTGGTCGCCCCCTGGTACCTGATCGCCTCCGTGGGTCTTGGCTTCGGTGCCACCCTGGGTGCCACCGTGTGGATCTTCCAGGAGGGACAGGGACACTCGGGTCTGATGTTCATGCTCCCGGTGATCATGTATCTGTTCGTGGTCGCCATCGGCACCGACTACAACATCCTCATGATCGCCCGGCTCCGCGAGGAGGCACGGGAAGGCCGAGAACCGCGTGAGGCGGCCGGCATGGCGCTGCGGCATGCCGGGCCGACCGTGGCCGCGGCCGGCTTCATCCTGGCGGCGACCTTCGCCACGATGATGCTGGCGGGCAACTCGCTGCTCACGGAGATGGGTTTCGCCGTCTCCTTCGGCATCGCGGTCGCCGCCTTCGTCATGGCGATGTTCTTCACTCCGAGCCTCACCGCGCTCATCGGCCACGCGGCGTGGTGGCCGGGGCACGGGGACCGCGCCGAGGAAGGGGCCTCCGGATCCATCGGTTCCGGACGGGATTCCGACGAAGACCGGGACGAGACCGCCCACGATCCGTCGGTGCGCCGCAGCTAGGAACGTCACCGGCGCGCGTGCCGGAATCGCGGGCGCCTGCGGTCCCACACGGGACCGCAGGCGCCCGCGGTGCGTGGAAGGTCAGGACTGGGCGACGAGCCAGTCGTGGACGGCGACAGCGGTCGTGGCGGCGTGGTCCTCCAGGACGGTGAAATGGTCACCGGGCACGGTGACTTCGGTGTGCGGCAGGCCCCACGGCGAGGGCGGCTCCGTGCCGGGCAGCCCGTCCCTCGCCCGGACGAAGAGCGTGGGAGCCGACACGGCGGCCGGTGCCCAGCCGGAGTAGAGCTCCAGGTATCCGGCCATCGCGGTGAGCCGGTCGGTGTCGGCGGAGGCGAACTGTGCCGCCCTGTCGAGCATTCCGGCTGTCATCGCGGTGAGAGCGGGCCCGTCGTCGCTGCCGGACGGATAGGTGTCGATCAGGACGACGGCGGCCGGGCCGGCACCCGCGCGTTCCAGGTGTTCGGCCACGGCGTGCGCCACCCAGCCGCCGGCCGAGCGGCCCAACAGGGCGAACCGCTCGCCGTCCGCGCAGGCGAGAACAGCGGCGGCCTGTGCGGCCACGAAGGCGTCCAGCGTGGCCGGCAGCGGTTCGCGCGGCAGGAATCCCGGATGCGGCAGTACCGAGACCGGCCGCAGTCCCTGGAGGTCCCGGCCGAAGCGTGAGTACTCATGCGGTCCGGAGAGCGCGCTGAGCGCCGGGAAGCAGATCAGCCGGGGTCCGGCGCCCTCGGCCGAGAGCGTGACGGCCCTGGGCGGTGCCCCGAGGGCCTCGGCGCTGTCGAAGCCCCTCCGCAAGCGGGAGGCGATCGTCAGCAGCGCCATGCCGTCCCACGTCCTGCCGGCGGCGCACGCGGCACGGAAGAGCGCGGACAGGGAGTCGGAGGGGTTGCCGTTCCCCGTCGGCGCCTCCTGCGGCACGCCTGCCGCTGCCGCGTGGGCCTGGGACCATCGTTCCTCGAGGTGGGTGGCGACCGCACGAGGCGTGGGGAAGTCGAACAGCAGGGTGGACGGCAGAGACAGTCCCGTCACTGTCTCGAGGCGGTTGCGCAGTTCGACCGCCGCCAGCGAGTCGAGGCCCAGTTCGGTCAGAGTACGGTCCGCGTCGATCGCGGACGGCCCCGCGCTGTGGCCGAGCACAGCGGCCGCTTCGGTGCGTACCGCCGTCAGCAGCAGGGATCCGTGTTCGTCCGCGGGTGCGGCGGCCAGCCGTCGGTGCAGCGAACCACGATCATCGGGTGCGGCGGGTGCGGCGGGTGCGGCGGGGTCCCGGCGGGCGGGCGTCCGGCCCGGTACGCGCGACAGAGGCGCACCCGCCCCGCCCGTGGCGACGGAGGATGCCGGGTCCAGGCGGGCTGCCACGAGCACCGCCTCGCGGCTGTCGACGGCGGTGTCGAAGAGGGCGAGGCCCTCCTCGGTGCTCAGCGGGATGAAACCGGAACGGGCGATCCGGCGCAGATCCACGCTGTTCAGGTGGGCGGTCATACCGTCGCTCTGCTGCCAGGGTCCCCACGCGAGAGAGGTGCCGGCGAGGCCGAGGCTCCTGCGGTGCTGTGCCAGAGCGTCCAGGGTGGAGTTCGCCGCCGCGTAGTTGCCCTGGCCACCGGAGCCGAACACCCCGGCCACCGAGGAGAACAGGGCGAAGACCGCCAGGTCGTGCTTCCTGGTCAGCTCGTGCAGTGCGAGGGCCGCGTCCACCTTCGGCCGCAGCACGCGCGCCAGTCGGTCCGGGGTGAGCGCGAGGATCACTCCGTCGTCCAGGACACCCGCGGTGTGCACCACGCCGGTCAGCGGATGCGCCTCCGGCACAGCGGCCAGCAGAGCGGCGAGCGCGGCGCGGTCGGCGACGTCGCACGCCGCCACCGTCACCTGGGCGCCCAGTTCGGTGAGTTCGGCACAGAGTTCGGTGTTTCCCGGGGCCTCGGCGCCGCGTCGTCCCGCGAGCAGCAGGTGCCGCACACCGTGCCTGACGACGAGGTGGCGCGCGAGCGCCCTGCCCAGCGAACCCGAGCCCCCGGTGATCAGGACGGTGCCGTCGGGGTTCAGCCGACGGCCGTGGCCCGCACCCGTCACCGTACCGGCGGCGCGGACCAGCCTCGGAACGTACGCGACTCCCCGGCGCACGGCCGTCTGCGGCTCCATGCTCGCCACCACCTGCGCCAACGCTCGCAGGGAAAGGGCGTGTTCGTCCACGTCGACGAGTGCGAAGCGGCCCGGATGCTCCGTCTGCGCCGAGCGGACCAGCCCCCACACCGGTGCGTGGGCGACAGCGGAGATGTCCGCATGCGGCCGTTCGGCGACCCTGATGCCGGCCGCCCCAGAGGTGACGATGACCAGGCGCGAGCCCGTAAGCCGGTCCTCGGCGAGCCAGTCCTGCACGAGCCGCAGCGCCCAGGCGGCCGTACGGTGTGCGGCAGCGGCCGGGTCGGCGTCATCCGCGACCTCGGCGAGGGGCGGACACGGGGCGAGGACGACGGCCGGTGCGGCGGCGCTCGCCGCGGCCAGGTCCGCGTACCGCGTCGTCGTGACGCCGGAGGGGACGAGAGCGTCGAGCAGCCGTGGATCGGCGTCGCCGAGCACGCCCCATGCGGACGGTCCGAGCGGCGCGGCGGCGGAGGAGTCCGCCGGCCGTGTCCAGTCGACCCGGAACAGGGAGTCTCCGTGCACGCCGGCGGTGCTCACCTGTTCGCGCGGAAGCGGCCGCAGAGCCAGGGAACGGACTGTGGCGAAAGGCCTCCCGGTGTCGTCGCTCAGCTCCAGTCCCGCCCGGTTCGCCGCCCCGGGTGACATACGCACCCGCAGCCGGCGGGCACCGGAGGCGTGCACGCGCACACCGCTCCAGGCGAACGGCAGCGACACCGCCCGGCCGGTGCCGTCGTCGGGCGTGGCCCCGCCGAGCATCATGGTGTGCAGCGCCGCGTCCAGCAGGGCCGGATGCACGGCGAACCGGGTGGCGTCGGCGTCCCCCTCTGCCGGCAACACGACCTCCGCGAGGACATCGTCGCCGAGGCGCCAGGCGGCTCGCAGCCCCTGGAACACCGGGCCGTAGCCCAGCCCGCCGCGCGCGAGACGCTCGTAGAAGCCGCCGTCGCCGTCCTGCTCGGGCCCGCCGTCGAGCGGCAGCGGTACGGCGCCCGCCGGAGGCCAGTCGGGCAGCACGGCCGGTGCGGTGGACCCGCCGCCCTCGGGCGTGCCCGACGGCTCTTCACAAGCCAGGAAACCGGAGGCGTGGCGGCGCCACGGCCCGTCGGACGCGGGCAGGTGCGGCCGAGAGTGGAAGACCACGGCCCGCCGCCCGTCACCGTCCGGTCCCGACACCTTCACCTGCAACTCGACGGTCTCGGTGGTGGGCAACGGCAGCGGTGCCGTGAGGGTCAGCTCGTCCAGGACCTCGGCTCCCACCAGGCCCCCGGCGTGCAGGGCCAGCTCGACGAACGCCGTCGCGGGCAGGAGCACCGTGCCCAGCACCGCGTGGTCGGCCAGCCAGGGCTGGTCGCGCAGCGAGAGCCGTCCGCTCAGCAGTAGGCCGTCGTCGTCCGCCGTGGACGTGGCGGACCGCAGGAACGGATGGAGTCCGGCGCCCGGTGACGTCGCGGAGTCCGCTCGTCGGTCGGCGTCCAGCCAGTACCGCCCGCGCTGGAACGCGTACGTGGGCAGTGTCGTCCGCCGTGCGCCGCGTCCGGCGAACACCTCCCGCCAGTCGACGCCCACGCCGTGGGCGTGCAGCGCGGCCACCGTGGTGAGCAGCGCCTCCGCCTCGGGACGGGAGCCGCGCAGGGTGGGGACGACCAGGGGTGCCGGCGTGTCGGGGAGACAGTCCTGTGCCAAGGCCGACAGCACACCGTCGGGGCCGAGTTCCACGTAGCGTGTCGCGCCCCGTTCCCGCAGATGGCGCATCGAGTCGGCGAAGCGGACCGGGCGTCGTACGTGATCCACCCAGTGCTCCGGCGAGCTCACCTCCTCGTCCGTGACGGCCCGGCCGGCCACGGCGGTCACGAGGGGCAGGCGCGGAGGGGAGTAGGTGAGTCCCCGGGCCACTTCGGCGAAGTCGGCGAGCATGGGGTCCATGTGCGGGGAGTGGAACGCGTGGCTCACCCGCAACCTCGACGTCTCGCGGCCTCGTTCCCGCCAGTGCGCGGCGATGTCCAGCACGGCAGCCTCGTCCCCCGAGACGACCACGGAGGAGGGGCCGTTGACGGCCGCGATGTCCACCTCCTGCTCCCGGCCGGCGAGGGCGAGGAACTCGACCATCTCGCTCTCGCCGGCCCGCACGGCGACCATGGCCCCTCCGGCGGGCAGCGCACCCATCAGCCGGCCCCGTGCCGCCACCAAGGTGCAGGCGTCCGAGAGGGTCAGCACCCCCGCGACGTGCGCCGCCGCCACCTCGCCGACCGAGTGCCCCGCCACCATGTCCGGACGCACGCCCCAGGACTCCAGCAGCCGGAACAGGGCGACTTCCAGGGCGAAGAGCGCCGGCTGCGCGAACCGGGTCGTGTGCAGACCGGCGCCCGCCTCCGAGCCGTCCGGCGCGAACACCACGTCCCGCAGCGGCCGGGGCAGGAGCGGGTCCAACAGCGCGCACGTCTCGTCGAAGGAACGGGCGTAGGCGGGGTGGGCGTCGTACAGTTCCCGCCCCATACCGGCCCGTTGGCTGCCCTGACCGGTGAACAGGAAGACGACGGGGCCCTTCTGGCGGGGCCCGCCGGTGACAACTCCCGGTCGCTGCTGCCCTTCGGCCACCGCCTTGAGGGAGGCGAGCAGTTCTTCGCGGTCCCCGGCCACCACCACCGCGCGGTGCTCGAAGGCGGCGCGGGTCGTGGCGAGGGAGAATCCGGTGTCCAGCAGGCTCGTTCCGGGCTGCGCGGCCACCGTGGCATGCAGGCGCGCGGCTTGGGCGCGGAGACCCGCGGCGCTTCTGGCCGAGACCGGGAACGGCACGGCTGCCGCCGGGGCCGAGGACGCGGAGGCGCCGTCCTCGGAGGTTGCCGCGGCGGACGGCTCCGGCGCGGGGGCTTGCTCGAGTATCACGTGGGCGTTCGTCCCGCTGATCCCGAAGGAGGACACGCCCGCCCGGCGCCGCCGGCCGGTGCGTGGCCATGGCACCGGCCGGGTCAGCAGCGACACCGCCCCCGACGACCAGTCCACCCTCGGTGTCGGCTCGTCGGCGTGCAGGGTGCGGGGCAGCTCACCGTGTGCCATCGCCTGGACCATCTTCATCACGCTCGCCATGCCCGCGGCGGCCTGCGTGTGACCGATGTTGGACTTGACGGAGCCCAGCAACAGCGGGCGCTCCCGGCGTCCGTCCTGCCCGTAGGCGGCGAGGAAGGCCTCCGCCTCGATGACGTCGCCGAGCCGGGTGCCGGTGCCGTGTGCCTCGACCGCGTCGATCTCCTCGGGCCGCAGTCGCGCGTCGGCCAGCGCCTGCCGGATCACCCGCTGCTGAGCCGGCCCGTGCGGGGCCGTCAGGCCGTTGCTCGCACCGTCCTGGTTGACGGCCGAGCCGCGCACCACGGCGAGTACGGGATATCCCGCACGCCGTGCCTCCGACAGCCGGGTCACCAGCAGCATGCCGGCGCCTTCGCCCCACGCGGTGCCGTCGGCGCCCGCACCGAACGCCTTGCAGCGGCCGTCGGGAGCGAGCGCGCGCTGTCTGCTGAACTCGACGAAGGAACCGGGCCCTGACATCACCGTGACGCCTCCGACGAGGGCGAGGGAGCACTCGCCGCTCCTGAGAGCCTGGGCCGCCAGATGCAGGGCCACCAAGGACGACGAGCACGCGGTGTCGACGGTGATGGCGGGCCCTTCGAGACCGAAGGTGTAGGCGATACGGCCGGAGGCGACGCTTCCCGCGTTGCCGATGCCGAGGTACCCCTCGATGTGCTCAGGCGTGACCGCGAGACGGCCTGCGTAGTCGCTGTACATGACCCCGGCGTACACACCCGTCGCCGTTCCGCGCAGGGCGGCTGGATCGACCCCGGCCCGCTCGAAGACCTCCCAGGCGACCTCCAGCAGCAGCCGGTGCTGCGGATCCATCGCCAGCGCCTCACGGGGCGAGATACCGAAGAACTCGGGGTCGAAGCGGTCCACACCGGACAGGAAGCCGCCTTCACGTACGTACGTCCGTCCGGCCCGCCCGGGATCCGGGTCGAACAGCCCCTCCAGGCCCCAGCCCCGGTCGGCGGGGAACGGGGTGATCGCGTCGACGCCGTCGGCGACCAGCCGCCACAACTCCTCGGGGGACTCCACACCACCGGGGAAGCGGCACGCCATCCCGACGATCACGACAGGGTCGTCGGCGCTGTCGGCCTCTCCGGGGCTCGTGTGCGTGGTGCCCGTCAACTCCCCGGTCAGCCGGGCCCGGAGATGAGCGGCCATCTCGGCCGCGGTCGGAAAGTCGAAGGCGACCGCTTCGGACAGGGCGAGGCCGGTCGCCGTCGACAGCCGTCCGCGCAGGACCGTCGACGACAACGAGTCCAGGCCCAGATCCCGGAAGGCGGTCCCCGGCTCCACCTCGTCGGCACCGCAGCCGAGTACGGCGGCGGCCTCCGCGCGGACCAGAGCCAGCAGATCCGCCGTCGTGGGCCCGGCCTGCGGAGCGGTCTCCGCCTCCAGGAGCCGCGCGGGCCCGTCGGCGAGCGCGTACCGCTTGGGCTTTCCCGAGGCCGTGCGCGGGACAGCGATCACCTCGTACAGGTCGGCGGGGACCTTGTACGGGGCGAGACGCGCCCGGCAGGCGGCGAGGATCCGTCTCCGGTCGAGCCCGCCGGCCCGCTCGGGGACCAGATAGGCGACCGGCACTTCACCGAGCACGTCGTGGGGACGGCCGGTCACCGCGGCGTCCGCGATCTCCGGCAGATCCAGCAGTGCCGCCTCCACCTCGGACGGGTGGATGTTCTCCCCACCCCGGATGATCAGCTCGCTGACCCGGCCCGTGATGGTGATCTCGCCGGAGGCATCGATCCGGGCGAGGTCACCGGTGCGGTACCACCCGTCGCGCAGAACCTCTGCGGTGTCCTCCGGCCGGTTGTGATAGCCGGCCATGACACCGGAGCCGCTGATCCACAACTCGCCCTCACCAATGGGCTCGCCGTCGCTGCCGCCCCCGACCCGGGCCCTGAGGCCCGGCACCACACGGCCGCACGAGCCGGGCGTCCGGTGGGCGCCCGGCGCCGTCATGGTGGCGGGCCCCGTCTCGGTGGCGCCGTAGTGTTCGAGGAACGGCACGCGGCAGATCTCCTCGAAGGACCGCTGGAAAGCGGGTGTGACCGCGGCACCCCCGCTGACGCAGCCACGCAGCGCGGGCGCCCTCAGCCCCTCGCCGCGAACGGCGTCGAGAAGCTTCGCGTACGTCGTCGGCACACCGGCGAGCAGCGTGTACGGGTCGTCCGTCCGCCGCAGTTCGCCGAGCACGTCGGCCACCGAGAACCGCGGCAGGATCCGGGCGCCCGCTCCGGTCGCGGTCACCCCGATGACGCACATCAGCTGGCTCATGGCGTGATGGAGGGGAAGCGGCCACAGCAGACGGTCGTCGGCCGACAGCCCGAGGACGCCGACGATGCCCGACGCGACCGACCACAGACGGCTGCGCTGGGTCGACAGCACACCCTTGGGCGTGCCGGTCGACCCGCTGGTGTAGAGCAGCCAGGCCACCTCGTCGAGTCCGAGGTCGTCCGGCGCGGGCACGCGAGGCTCGATGGCGGCCAATTCCTCGTAACCGGCCGAGCGGTCCGTTCCGGTGCCGTCCACCGGCACGACGGTCACCTGAGGGCGCTCGGCCAGCAGGTGCCGCAGCCGGACCGACTGCTCCCGGTCGGCGAAGACCACCCGGGCAGCGCTGTCGTCCAGCATGTGCGCCAACTCCCCGTCGGAGCTCCGAGGATCGATCGGCACGCCGACCGCACCCGCCCTCAGGACGGCGAGGAGGCACTCGACCACCTCGACGCGATTGCCGAGCAGAACCGCGACGCGCTCGCCGTGCCGCAGACCGAGTCCGGCCAGATGACCCGCCAGCCGTCCGGTCCTGAGCTCCAACTCCGCGTACGTCACGCTGGTACGGGAATCCTGGAACGCGATCTTGTCACCGAAGTGCCGGGCGTTCTCCCGAAGCAGTTCCGGAAGCGGTCTGATGAGGTCTGTGCGTGCCGTCACGTGGTTGCGCTCTTCCTTTGGGCAGGGGGAGTTGATGGTGCCACGCCGCCGCCGCACAACTCGCCCGCGCCACGGCTTCCGCCCTGCCCGGTGTCAGCCGGCGCGGCCGAGCAGTACCTGGACGGTGCCGCCGACCGCGCGCTCGCCCGCCGTGTCCGAGGGGTTGTTGAGGAGCACGCCGTGGACGGCCATCGCGGTGGAGCCGCCGCCGTCGAGGCGAATGATCCCAACGGGCGAGTGGTGCCGCAGCGGCGCGCACCGGTGACGACTCGGGTAACAGTAGGAGAATTGCCGCGGTGTGGGAGCGGGGTGCGGCCGTCTGCCACGGGAGGCCCGGCCGTCCCTCCGCTCCCACGAACCGTCACTGGGTGTAGACCTCCGCCCGGTCCACGCTCACGAACGCCGCCTGCGACGCGGCGTCGCGCTCGCCGGTCACCCGCACGCGCAGGGTATGGCGGCCGTACGGCAGTCGCGGGCTGATGTACTGAACGGTCTCGCCGGTGCGGATGGCGCCGTAGAAGTCGATGCGCTGCTCGGCGCCTCCGTCGACGCTCAGGGCCGCGATCCCGTTACCGGTGTCCCGCACGGACAGCAGGGCGATGCGGGTTCCGGTGAAGGTGAACGTCGCCGTGTTCCCGGCCTGGTCGTTCCAGTGGTCGTCGCCCCAGAAGCACTGGGTGCCGCAGCCGGTGCCGGAGTTCCACGCGCCGGTGTACGTCACCGTGCCGTCGCCGCTCGAACGGCCGTCGTCGTTGATCCAGTACGTGCCGGAACCCGGGTCGCCCGAGGGCAGGTCCTGCGTGGCGCCCATGGCGAGCGGGGTGCCGAGGTTCGGGCTGCCGTCCGCGTTCCACGTGATCTTCTGGGCGCGGGTGGTGCGGTTCGTGTAGGTGAACGTCGAGGTCGTCTTGGCGTGGTAGACGATCCAGTCCTCCGTGCCGTCGGGCGAGCGGAAGAAGGCGTGGTGGCCGGGGCCGTAGACGCCGTGGTCGTCGGCGCGGGAGAAGACCGGGCCGGAGTGCTGCTCCCAGTTGGCGGCCACCAGCGGGTCGGCGCCGTCGGGCAGGGACATCATCCAGACCTGGTAGTCGGGCTTGCCCGTGTCGCAGGTCGAATACGTCATCCACGTACGGCCGTTGCGGCTGAGGAACTCCGGCCCCTCGCGGACCTCGGGGCAGCCGCCGGCGGCGTCGATCGCGACGGAGTCGCCCGAGACGGTGTAGGGGTTCGACAGGGGCGCGATGTTGATGCCGTTGTGCTGGTACTGGTTGATGCCGGCGTACGCGAGGTAGAGACGCCCGTTGTGCTGGAAGACGCCGGGGTCGATCGCGAAGTCGGAGGCGTGGTTGGGCGGGGCGAGCTTCGCCTTGAAGTGGTAGGGGCCCGCCGGGTCGTCGCGGTCCGACTCCAGTACGTAGATGCGGTGGTGGTCGTCGACGCCGTCGTCGGCGGTGTAGTAGAGGTACCAGCGGTTGCCGAAGCGGTAGAACTCAGGGGCCCAGATGTCACGGTTGCGTGAGGTGTCGGTGTCCGTCCACACGGTGACGGGGTCGGCGGTCAGCAGCGTGCCCAGGGAGGGCGAACGCCACATGCGGATGCTGTCGCCCTGCGTCGTGGTCAGGTAGTAGGACCCGTTCCAGTACGTCATGTAGGGGTCCGGGCCGATGTTGAGCGGATTGCGGAAGGTGCGCGTCGCGGCCACGGTATTGGCCGGTTTGTGTGGCTTGGTCGGTTTGGCGTTGGCCGGCGGCGCGGCGACGAGACCGAGCAGGACGACCAGGAGTGAGAGAAGAGCTGTGAGGGGTGTGATGCGCGTTCCGGCGCGCATGGGCGTCTCCTTTACCTTGTTGTGGGGCCAAGTCGTTGTGGGGCCGCGTCGTTGTGGGGCAGGGCGCGGGACGAGAGTGCCCCGGCGTTCTCACTGGCCGCCCAGGCCGGTCGTCGCCACGGATTTCACGATGTGCCGCTGGAAGAACACGAAGACCACGACGAGCGGGAGGGCGGCCAGCGCGGCGGAGGCCATCGTCTGGGCGTACTGGATCCCGTAGGCGTCCTTCACCGACGTGATGCCGACCGGCAGAGTCATCAGCGCGGGATCGGAGGTCGAGACGAACGGCCACAGGAAGTTGTTCCACGCTCCGATGAACACGAAGATCGACACGGCCGCCAGCATCGGCCGGGACAGCGGCAGCAGCACCGACCAGAAGATCCGCCAGTGCCCGGCGCCGTCGATACGGGCCGCCTCCTCCAACTCGTGGGGCAGCGAGTCGAAGTGCTTCTTCAGGATGAACACCATCACAGGCGCCACGGTCTGCGGCAGGATCACCGCCGCGTAGGTGTCGAGCAGGTGAAGGGTGAGCATCTGCCGGAACCACGGCACGATCAGCAGCTGCGGCGGCACCAGCACGGCGGCCACGGAGAGCGTGAACAGCAGCCGGCGGCCGGCGAACCGGGTGCGGGAGAAGGCGTATCCGGCCATCGCGGACACCAGTACGGTGATCACGGAGACTGCCGCCGAGATCAGCAGGCTGTTGAGCATCCACAACGGCAGGTCGCCGCGTTCCCACACGGTGCTGAAGCCGTGCAGGGTGAAGCCGTGCCGGGGCCAGAACCAGTGCGCCGGATCGCTGGCGTCCGCCTCCGACTTGAACGCGGTCAGCAGGGCCCACGCCATGGGCAGCAGCCACACCACGGCGAGGAGCGCGAGTGCGGCGAGCGCGAGCACACGGGTGAGGCGGCTGTCGCCGAGGGTGAGGTTCGTACGTCCGCGCGGAGCGCTTCGGTGAGCTCTCAGCTCTCTTGTACGGCCGGGCGTTCCCGGCGCCGGTGCGGTCGTGCGGACGGGTAGTTCGGTGGAGGTCATGTCACTTCTCCCGGCGGCGGAGGGCGGCGTACTGGACGGCGGAGGCGATCAGGACGAGGGCGAAGAAGATGTAGCTGATCGCCGAGGCGTAACCGAGCCGGTAGCCGGTGAAGCCGACGTCGTAGACGTACTCGACGACCGGGCGCGTCGAGCCGTTCGGGCCGCCCTTGGTGAGCAGGTACACCTGGTCGAAGACCTTCAGTGAGGCCAGGACCTGAAGCACCGTGATCACGACCGTGATGCGGGACAGCTGGGGGAGCGTGATGGACCACAGGCGCCGCCAGGCACCCGCGCCGTCGATGGCGGCGGCCTCGTAGAGGTGGTCCGGGATGGACTGCAACGCGGCCAGGTAGAGCAGGAAGTTGAAGCCGGCCGTCCACCACAGCGTGGTCAGGGCGATGGCCCACATGGCGACCGACTCGTCGCTGAGCCAGGCGATCTGATCCAGGCCGAGGACGTCGAGGAGATGGTTGTACAGGCCGAGGTCCGGTTGGTAGAGCCAGAGCCACAGCAGGCTGACGACACCGACGGGCAGCAGATAGGGGGCGAAGAAGGCCAGCCGCCACACCCACTGGCCGGGCAGACCGGTGTGCACGAGCAGGGCCAGGCCGAGCGCGACCACGACCAGCGGCACGGTCGAGATCAGGGTGAACCACACCGTGTGGCCGAGCGAACGCCACATCTCGGCGTCCTTGAAGGCCTCGGTGAAGTTGTCGACGCCGACGAAGCTCGGGTCGTGGGCCGACAGCGAGGTGTCGGTCAGGCTCATCCACAGGCCCTCACCCAGCGGCCAGAGCATGAACACGGCGAACAGGGCGAGGAAGGGGAGGGCGAACAGCAGGCCGGGCGGGATCAGCCGGCGCACGGACGGGACCCCGGGGCGGGGAGCGGCTTGGGGAGAGGACATCGTTGTGCCTCCTGCGCGGGTGGTACGCGGCCGGATCAGGCCGGGCTGGGCTTGGAAAGGAAGGTGTTCAGGCGCCGCACCATGGCGCGCGCCGCACGATCGGGGGCGAGGCCGTCGAGGAGGGCCTGCTGGAGCACCTGGGACATGGCGTTCTGGAAGTCCGAACCGGCGCCGGCGAACCACACCGCGGGGTCGAGGACGACATGGTCCTGGGCCGGGGCGTAGTGGGACTGGGGCTGAAGGCGTGCGTAGGCGCGGGTGCGGGTGACGGGCCCGTAGGCGGGAATGTGCCCGGCGGTGGCCCAGATCTGGCCCGCCTTGAGCAGGGCGGCGACCGCCCGGTGCGTACGGCGGCGGCGCTCGGGGTCCGGGTCGGGGTGGCGGGGGAGCACGAAGGAGTGCGAGTCGGCGTACACGGCCGGGGTGCCGAAGACCGTGGGGAAGGGCGCCGCGCTCACGTTCTTGTCCGCGGCGCGGAAGGTGCCGAGCTCCCACTCGCCCGACAGGATCATCGCCGTCTGCCGGTTGGCGAAGGCGGCGATGGCTGCGGCGTAGTCGAGCCGCTTGGGGTTGACCTGGCCGTCGACCAGCTTGGCCATGAACGCGATGACCTCGGCCATGCGGTCCTCGTCGACCTCCGCGGGTCCGCCCTCGGGCAGCCGGAAGGTGCCGCCGGTCTGCCGGTACAGGCCGTAGAACAGCCGCCAGCCCTGGGCGGAGTCGGTGACGTAGCCGAAGGCGATGCCCTGCTTGCCGGAGGCCTTGGCGAGTTCCCGGCCGGCGGACAGGAACTTGTGAGGGGAGGAGAACGCGTCGGCGTCCAGACTGCCGTCCTTGGTCAACAGCCCTGCCTTGGCGGCCGGTTCGGGGTGGAAGAAGACGATGAAGGGGTGGGTGTCGAGCGGGATGGCGTACGTGTGTCCCTGGTACTGGGTGCGTGACCAGACCGCGTCGGTGAAGTCGTCGCGGCCGACGCCGTACTCGGCCAGCACGTCCAGGTCCCACGGGTCGAGCAGCCCGGTGGGCGCGTAACCGGCCAGCCGGGACATGTGGGCCACGGCGACATCGGGGCCGCGGCCGCCGGCGGAGGCCATGGCGAGCTTGGTGTAGTACGGCGTACCCCACTCCAGGACGGTGCGCTCGATGCGCGTGCCCGGCATGTCGGGGCGCGCTTGGCGCACCATGTCGTTGAGCAGGCCGCCGTCGGCGCCGCTGAACAGGTCCCACAGGCGCACGGTCGAGCTGTCGGCGGCCTGCGCGGACCCGCAGCCGCTGAGCGCTCCGGCGCCGAGGAGTGCGGCCCCGGAGGCGAGCGCGGTGCCAAGCACGCGGCGTCGGGTCAGGTCGGGGGGACCGACCGGGACGGGTATGCCGGTCATGGGGGCTCCTTTCCACGGGCGACGGTGCGTCGAGAGAGAGGACTCTCGGGTACCGTCGCCACACGGATCGTTCTTACATCGATGTAAATCCCGGGCAGTGTGGACTGCTTCCTCCCGGGCGGTACGGGGGAGGGCGCTACGGCGTGCCCTCGTAGGCGGCCGGGCGGCCCTGGGCCCGGCGCAGCCGTTCGGTGTCGACCTTCTCGGTGCGGTCGAAGCGGTAGACGCCGTTGCGCTCCTGGAAGACGTCGGTGAGCTGGGTGTAGCAGTAGCCGAACATGTCCGGGTCGTCGAGCAGCACGCCGGTCAGACCGGTGAAACGGTCGACGAACTCCTCGTCCGTGCGCGGACGTTCGCCGTATCCCCAAGACGTCTCCGGCTCGTCGCCGGCCGCCGCCGCTGCCTCCGGGTCCCACCAGATGCCGCCGAACTCGCTACAGAAGTACGGCTGTCCGCGATACGGCACCGACCAGGACCACCCGTCGGGCGCCGCGTTCACATACGGCCGGTCCTCCGCCAGGCCGGCCATCGTCTTGGCGAAGGTGTCCGGGTCCTGTTCGTAGCAGTGGGAGTCGTAGACGTCCGTCTCCGGAACCCGGTGGGCGTAGCCGGAGGCGTCGATGACGGGGCGGGTGGCATCGGCCTGCTTGGTGGCCAGGAACATGCCGCGGGTGACGTCGTCCAGCTGGGTGATGCGGTCGTGCAGGTGCTGGTACGTCTCGTTCAGCGGGCACCAGCCCACGATCGAGGGGTGCGAGTAGTCCCGTTCCACGGCCTCCAGCCACTGGGTGACGTACGAGGCGTCGGGCCGCTGGTTGTCGTCGCGGACGCCGACCTCGCAGCCCCAGTCGCCGAACTCGCCCCACACCAGGTAGCCGAGCCGGTCGGCGTGGTAGAGGAAACGCTCCTCGAAGACCTTCTGGTGCAGGCGGGCGCCGTTGAAGCCGGCCGCGAGGCCCAGTTCGATGTCGCGGACCAGATCGGCGTCGCTGGGGGCGGTCATCAGACCGTCGGGGTAGTAGCCCTGGTCGAGCACGAGCCGCTGGAAGAGCGGTTCGCCGTTGAGCAGCAGCCGCTTGCCGTGGACCGAGACCGAGCGCAGACCGGCGTAGGAGCCGACGGTGTCGACGGCTTCGCCGTCGGCGTCGAGCACTTCCAGGACGAGGTCGTACAGGTGCGGGTCGGAGGGCGACCAGACGCGGCGCCGGTCCTCGGGGACGGGCAGCACCAGCCGGGGCGCGAGGCCCAGGTCGGCCCGGGACTCGGCGGTCGCGACCGGGCCGGCCGCGTCGCTCAGCGTGGCCCGCACCCGGTGGCCGGGCAGGTTGGCGGTGAGCGGCAGCTCCAGGTGGAAGGAGCCGGACGCCAGGTCGGGGGTGATGCGGGGACGGCCGAGGGCGACGGAGCGGGGGACCGGCTCGAGCCACACCGTCTGCCAGATGCCCGTCGTGCGGGTGTAGTGGCAGTGGGAGTTGGCGTACCAGGTGGACTGCTTTCCGCGTGCCTGGACGCCGTGTCGGCTGTCCCGGGCGCGCACCACCACGGCCACCTCCCGGCCCGGGGCGGCCAGGTCGCCGAGGTCCGCGGTGAAGGGGGTGAAGCCGCCCCGGTGCCGGGCGACCTCCGTGCCGTCGACCCAGACCGTGGTGTCGTGGTCGACGGCGCCGAAGTGCAGCAGCACCCGCGAGTCGGTCCAGTCGTCCGGAATCGTCACCGTGCGCCGGTACCAGACCGCCTCCAGGAAGTCGGTCTCGCCGATGCCCGACAGCTCCGACTCCGGGCAGAACGGGACGACGATCCGGTCGGCGAGCTCGCGGTCCCTCAGGCCGCGGTCCAGGCCGGTGTCGGACCGGTCGATCTCGAACTGCCACTCGCCGTTGAGATTCAGCCATGCCTCGCGGACGAACTGCGGCCTGGGGTATTCGGGGCGGGGAGGGGCCGTGAGGTGCGGGACGGGCATGCTGCTCCTTGCGTCCAGGGTGCTGGTCGGTGGCCGGAACATGGCACCATGGGATTACATCGATGTAAATACGTCGGGCAGAAGTTGGCTTCCGGCAGGTTTCGGCCCATCGGATCGGCCCGGGGTTCGTTCGTGCCGATCGGTATGATCCCGGCAGGCGGAAGGGTGATCAGCGTGGCGGCCAGACCGAGGATCAAGGACGTGGCGGAGTACGCGGGTGTCTCGCCCAAGACCGTCTCCAATGTGATCAACAACTTCGAGCACGTCTCGGAACAGACCCGGACCGCGGTCCGCGAGGCCATCGACGCCCTGGGCTACCGGGTCAACGTCGCGGGACGCCAGCTGCGCCAGGGCCGCACCGGGATGATCACGCTCGCCGTCCCCGAACTGGATGTGGCCTACTTCGCCGAACTGGCCAAACATGTGATGGCCGAGGCGGATCGCCGCGGCCGCACCCTCCTGTTGCACCACACCGGGGGAGCGCGCGAGCGTGAACTCGCCGCGCTGCACGGCTTCGACGCGCATTTCTCCGACGGTGTCATCCTCAGCCCGCTGTCGCTGCTGCCCCGCGACCTCGCCACCCGCGACCGTCGGCTCCCCGTCGTCCTGCTGGGAGAACGCCCCGCGGCCGGCGCGACCGACCACGTCGGCATCGACAACGTCGCCGCCGCCCGCGACGCCACCGAGCACCTGCTCTCCCGCGGGCGCCGCCGCATCGCGGTCATCGGCGGGTCCGTCCGGGGCCGCCAGGGCACCGACCGGCTGCGCACCGACGGCTACCGCGAGGCCGTCGTCGCCGCCGGCCTGCCCTTCGAGGAGGACCTCGTGACACCGGTGCACGCGTACCACTGGCAGGACGGCGCCCGCGCGGCCGCCGCGCTGATCCACCAGGACACACCCCCCGACGCCCTGCTCTGCCTCAACGACCACCTGGCGCTGGGCGCACTGCGCGCACTCCACGAGGCCGGCCGGTCGGTGCCGGGGGATATCGACGTCATGGGCTTCGACGACATCGAGGCGTCCCGTTTCAGCGTCCCCTCCCTGACGACGGTCGCCCCGGACAAGGAGCAGATCGCCCGCAGCGCGGTCTCCCTGCTCCTGGACCGCATCGACGATCCCGAATCGGGCGCGGCGCAGCACCATGTCGTCGGGCACAAGGTGATGGTGCGGGAGAGCACCGGGGGCTGACCGGACCGTTGTCATGACCCTGGACAGCGGCGAGTACGGCGGTCTCGGCCTCGCGGAACCGGGCGACGCCAGCAGTCGTACGTCGAGGTCGACCCCACCACCTACACCGACGACTACCTGAAGAAGCTGAGCGAGGTGCGCGCGCTGGCGTGCCAGGGCGGCAACGGCGCGGTGTACACACAGATCACCGACGTCGAGGGCGAGCTCAACGGCCTGATGACGTACGACCGAAAGGTGACCAAGCCCGACGTGGCGCGGCTGAAGGCCGCCCAGGCCGCGCTGATCGACGACGCGTCACGGGCGATTCCGGCGGACTGCGCCTGACTTCGGCGACGCTCCGCGGCCCGGTCCGCCCACCGCCTCGGCGGCGGGCGGACCGGGCCCTGCCGCCCTGCCGTTTCAGCTCGCGCCGGTGAGCAGGGGGAGGTAGCCGAGCGACTGCCCGGATGCCGTGGGGTGGTAGGAGTCGGTGAGGTCCAGCCAGTCGACGCTGTGCAGCCAGGGGCTGGACGAGCAGATCTCGTGCCCGGCGAAGGCGGTCCGCACGTCGGCGAACGTGAACCCGTGGGCGGCGGCGCGTCGGGCGATCACGCGGTCGAGGTGGTCCACGGCCTCGTTGAGCGCGGACCTCTCGGTGTCCTGGAGGCCGTGCGAACAGGAGCCGTGGAGCTGGTAGAGGTGGGGGTAGCCGAGCACCACCACACGGGCGGCGGGTGCCTTGCTTGTGATGGCCGAGTAGAGACGGTCGAGGTCGCCCGGGAGAGTCGCGTCCATGAAGGAGTTCGCCGCGGCTACGGCGGACAGGCACGCGTCATGGCCGGGCAGCGCGCAGGTCGCCATGACCCGGACGAAGCCCGCGTCGCTGCCGCCGACCGTGAGGGTCACCAGGCCGGTGAGGGGGGTGAGCGGGCCGAGCTGGCCGGCCAGGACATCGCCGGTCCGCGCATGGTCGCACGCCGTGAAGTCGAAGGACGACGGCGCATGGGCGGTGGCCCACAGCGCGGGATAGGCGTGGCTGCTGCGCAGGCAGTCCGTGCCGGAGGAGAGGTAGCTGCCGGCGCCGACACCGGCGGCGTAGGAGTCACCGAGGGCCACGTAGGCCGTGGCCGTTGTGCTCGGCGCCGCTTCCCCGGCCGCGGGACCGGCGAAGGCGGAGGCGGCCGCGAGGAGAAACGAGGACGCGCCGGACGCTATTCGGGACTGTCTCATGACTCTCGTTTATCGCGGCCCGGCTCGCCCCCACCCCTCGTGGCCGTCCTGCCCGCTCGGCCCTGTTGACGGATCCCCGCAGCGATGCCGCCGCCGAAGCGCCTGGTACCGGCGGGGACGCCGGCCGGTCCGAGGGGCGCGGCGGCGTGCCGTGGCCTCGGCGGGATTCACCCGGAGAGCTGTCACCCGTCCGGCGGTACTCGGAAGCCCGCCGGGCTCCGCCCCGGCACAGCACGGCCTGCCACCTCGCCTGCCCGTGGAGCCGGGGCGCGTCAGGGACGGACCAGGACCTTGAGGGCTTCGCGCCGGTCCGTCGCGCGGTAGCCGTCGGGGACCTCGTCGAGGCCGACGGTGCGGTTGAAGACGCGGCCGGGGTCGACCGTGCCGTCGAGGACGCCGGGGAGGAGCTCCTCGATGTAGGCGCGGACCGGTGCGGGGCCGCCGGTGAAGGTGACGTTCGGGCCGAACAGGCTGGTGAAACCGACCGGTGCCTCCTCGTACTGCGGGACGCCGACGCGGCTGATCACACCACCCGGACGCACCACGCCGGCCGCCGTCTCGTACGCGCCCCCGCCAGCGATCAGTACCCGCGGCGCGGTGAGACCGACGGCGCCGGTCTCGGTCGCGGCGAAGGTCATCAGCCAGGTGAGCGACGACGGTCCCGTCAAGGGCCCGCTTCGCGGAGTCCGGGTACGCCTCGCGGATCAGGGCCGGCGAGGCGGGCACGATCACCGCCGCGCCCGCACCCCGCACCAGCCGGGCCGCGACCAGCATGCCCAGCCAGGGGCGAGGCCGCAGGCCACCGAGGCGGCGGTGAACAGGGCCAGTCCGGCGCCGAACGCCTGGCGGGCGCCGATAGGGTCGGCGATCGATCCGGCGGACAGCGGCAGCGCCGCGAACCTTTCACCACCCAGAGGCCGGCGACATCACACCCGGCTACCAGTCCATGCAGATCCAGGGCACCCCAGGGCAGCGGTTCATCGCCTGCTTCGCCGAGCCCGGCACCGCCGATCACGACAAACTGGTCCTGCTGGACATGGCGACCCCTCAGGACACCTCGGTGAGAAGCCGGCTCGCCGACTGACCGGGTTCAGTAGCAGGTAGCGGGTCCCACGAGCCACAGCCTGAGCAGGGCAGTGGCCGCGATCTGCGGCTCCGGGCCGTCCGGGTTCATCCGGGTGCGTCGGCCTTCGGCGCCGAATTCCACCCTGCCCGCCGTACTGAACGATCTCGACGAGGCCGGCAGGCTCCGCCCCCGAAGTACTCTCAAGCCCAAGGCCTAACACCGTGCCGGGTGACGGCCGTCGGCCCCGGTTCGCGCTGCGGCGACCGCCACCGTCGCGTAGGGCATCGTGAAGCTTCCCCCCATCGCGTCGATGGCGGCCCCGACGCCGTCCAGTACCTCCGCCAGCTTGTCCGGGGGGAGCCGGGTGAAGGCGCCCTGCGTGGGCATCTGGTCCAGCCAGGCGTCGCGGCTGTAAGTGCACTCCCAGTCGAATCGCCACTGCTCGGGTTCGCTGTACCCGCCCGTCTCACGGATCCCGTCGGCGGCCTTGCCGAGCAACGCCTGGCACGAGTTCAGGGCTCCCTTGGTCATCGCCCGGAAGTCGAACGGTGCGTCGGGCATCACCCGTTGGCAGACCTCGGCGACTGCTTCCGCCAGGCCGGGCGGAAACTGGATGACGTTCCAGAACACGGCCAGCCGGCCACCGGGCCGCAGCGACTCGGCCGCCTTCGCCGCGCCCGCGACGGGGTCTATCCAGTGCCAGGCCTGGCCGGAGACGACGGCATCGTAGGCCCGGCCGGCGGGATCCCAGACTTCGAACGCGGCCACCTCGACCTCGAGCCCGTGCTGTCGCGCCCGCTCGGCCATGCGCGTGTCGACCTCGACCCCAAGGACCCTGCATCCGGCTGCCTGGAACTGCCGGGCCGCGATGCCGGTACCCGTGCCGACGTCGAGCAGGTCGGGTCCGGGACTGGCGGCGACGACCGCCTCCACCAGGGCCTCGGGGTAGCTCGGGCGGGTGCGGTCGTAGCGTTCGGCGTCCGACCCGAACGACTGCGCCACCTGTCGCTGCCGATGGGGCTCATTCCCGGAAATCGGTAAAGTGGTCATGCGCCCACTATGAGTGGGCGCTTGCCCACTCGTCAACGGGTGGGACCGGCGAAGGAAGAAGGCGATGCACGATGCCGACAGGCGTGGCCATCCGTGACGCGCGCGAGCAGCTGTTCGACGCCGCCGAGCGCGTCCTGCTCCGGGACGGACCGAGCGCGCTGACCAGCCGGGCGGTCACCACGGAGGCAGGCTGCGCCAAGGGCGTTCTGCACCGGCACTTCGCCGACTTCGACGCCTTCCTCGCCGAACTCGTGCAGGACCGTATCGCCCGGATCGACAGCCGGACCGCGGCCCTGCGCGACTCCGCCGGGACCGGCACGGTCGTCGGCAATCTCGTCCAGGCGCTGACCGACTTGTTCGGGCCGGTCGCCGTGGCGATCGTCGCCCTCGTCACCTTCCGGGACGAGCTGCGCGCCCGGCTGCGTCAGACCGGGTCGGCCGGCATCCCGCTCCTGACAGAGGCCACGGCCATGATCGCCTCCTACCTCACCGCCGAGCGTGAACTGGGCCGGATCGCCGCCGACGCCGATGTCGACACGCTCGCTCCCACGCTGATCGGAGCCGCGCACCTGCTGTTCGCCGACCGGGGAGGCGCCCCGCCGGAGGCTGGAGTCGTCGGCAAGGTCGTGAGCACGGTCCTCGCGAGCGCTGCGCAGGATCCGCTGTGAGATCCTGACCGCGAATCCGAGCCGCCGCCAAACCCTGTTGAGAAGCCGCGCCGTGTCAAGCACGGTCTGTGCACATGGAGTTCTTCTGTCACCACCGTGACCGGCCCGGCTCCGTGGCACTGCGCCACGAACTGCTGGAGGAGCACTGGTCCTACATGGACCGGTACGCGAAGGAGCTGATCGCCCGCGGCCCGACCCTCGCCGCCGATGGCGAAACCCCCACCGGCAGCGTGCACATCGTCGACCTGCCCGATCCCGCCGCCGCCCGCGCGTTCGCCTTCGAGGAGCCCGGTTACCAGGCCGGCGCCTACCGGGACGTGCTGCTGCGCCGGTGGCGCAACATGCTGGGGCGCACGATGTGGGAATTCCCCGGCGGCCGCACCGGTGGCAACAGGTACCTGGTGCTCGGCCTCGGCGAGGGGCGGACCCCCGATCTCGCCGTACCGCCCGACCAGGACGAGCTGATCGCGTACGGGCCGCTGCTGTCCGACGACGCCACGACCTGGGTGGGCACGGCGGCGCTGGTCCGGGCACCGGACCCGGACGCGGCACGAGCCGTTCTGATCGCGGACCGGTACGCGGACATAGAGGTCCACGACTGGCAGTTCGGCGGCCGGCGGTGAGGAACCAAGGGCGCGCCGCGCTGATGGCTGCCCACGCGACCGGAAACCGATGACCGGCATCAGTTACCGGTCAGTCGCTGGATGGCCTTGAGTGCCTGGCCCGATCCGTCCTCGGTCGCCATGTGCTGCGCGGCCGTCGCGGCGGCTCGTGCGTATGCCTGCTGCTTCACGACGTGGCCGAGGGCGTCGGCGAGCCGTTCGGCGGTGAGGGACGGGAAGGGAATCGGATCGGTGGCGGCGCCGACGGCGGCAAGGCGTCGAGCCCAGAACGGCTGGTCGGCGGTCACCGGTACGGTGACCGCGGGCACACCGGCCCGCAACGCCGCGGCCGAGGTGCCGGCCCCGGCGTGGTGGACCACCGCGGCCAGACGTGGGAACAGCAGGGCGTGCGGTACGTCACCGATGGTGAGAACGTCTTCGCCGTCGGCCGCGAGCCCGGCACTGCCGGCCTGGAGGACGCCGCGCAGCCCGGCGCGACGCAGGGCTCGCACCGCGATCTCGCTCAGCCGTTCCCCGTCACCGGCCGCCATGCTTCCGAAGCCGATGAACACGGGCCGGGAGCCGGCACGAAGGAAGTCCTCCAGGTCCGCGGGCAGCCGTTCCGTCGTGTCGAGATGGGGCCACCAGGTGCCTACGACCTTCAGGCCGGAACGCCAGTCGGAGGGCCGGGGCACGAGTGCCGTACTGAAGCCGTGCAGGACGGGCCAGCTGGCCTGTTCCTGCCGTCGGCGCGCCGCGGAGGCGGAGGCCGGGGGCAGCTCGAGGCGGTGGCGCAACTCCACGACCGCCTGCTCGTAGAGGCGGTCGACCATACGCAGGGCGAAGCGTCCGGCCATGCGGTTCGCGGGCCGGCCCAGTGACCGGGAGCCGGTGACGACGGGCGGGAAGTCGCCGGTCGGCGCGGTGGGTTGGAGGTACACGCCGAGGCTCGGTATGCGCATGGCCTCCGCGAGGTGCCAGCCGAGCGGGGCCGTGGTGGCCGACAGCAGAAGCAGATCCGCGCCATCGGCCATGGCGTCGGCGAACCCCTGGCCCAGTTCGGTGACGAACGCGGCGGCGGAACGCATCAGTTCACGCCTGCCCGTGACGCCACCGCGCGCCCGCGGGTCGGCGGGAAGGTGCCGGAATTCCAGCCCGGCGTCTCGTACGAGGGGTGCGAACGTGTCCGTGGTGGCGAGGGCGACGTCGTACCCCGCCCGGCGCAGTTCGGCGCCCAGGCCCGTGTAGGGCGCGACGTCGCCACGCGATCCGGCCGCGGCGATCAGGACCCTCATCGCTCCTCCTCCGAGTCGGTACGGCCGCCCGCGTGGCGGGCCGCGTTGGCGTGGACCGCCTTGCACGTGTAGGCGGCCAGGCCCGGGCGTTGCTGTGACGGCGGCACGACCAGGGCGAAGGCGCGCGGGTCGGCGGCGAAGTCGTCCGCGATACGCCGGTGCATGTCGGGCGGGCAGGAGGTGAACCAGCGTGCGATGTGCAGCCGGTGCTCCTCGGCGAGGTCCATGGCCCGCTCGCCGTCGCTGGGCTCCCTCTCGTCGAAGGCCGCGAGCAGCTCCGCGCGCCAGGCGGCGGCCTCGCCCATGAGCTGCCGCCAGTCGTCCTTGGTGTGGGCAGCCGCGCGCGCCATCGCCTCGCGCTGTCCCTGCGTGTGCGCCCACTTCAGCTCTGCCTGTGTGGCATAGCTCAGATCGAAGGTGATCTCACCGAAGACCTCGAAGCGTTCCTGGGGGGTCAGGGACACCCCGGTCTGCTGGACCTCGATGGCCCGTTCGGCCACCTCGGCCAGCCGTTGCAGCCTGGCGATCTCCTCACTCAGCTGCCGCTGCCGACCGCGTAGTTGCTCCACCGCGTTGGCCTGCGGATCCTTGAGGATCTCGGCGATCTCATCCAGGGTGAAGCCGAGTTCGCGGTAGAAGAGGATCTGCTGGAGACGGGCCAGGTCGGCGTCACTGTAGAGCCGGTAACCGCTGCGACTGCGGCCACTTGGCGAGAGCAGCCCCGCCTTGTCGTAGTGGTGCAGCGTACGCACCGTCACCCCGGCGAACCTCGAGACCTCACCCACGGAGTAGCTCATCCACCTGCCCTTTCGTCGGCATACAGCGTCGAGCCTGACGCAAGGGGAGGGTCAACTCGCTCCCGGGACGTCGAACGGTCCGGCCGGGCCGGTTGTGGGACGGTCCGGCGGTCCCCTGATGCTGCCCGCCGGCACTCCGCCCCCGACGGCCACCTGCTGCGCCGGCTGTCTTCTGGGAGTCCTGACCCACATCGGATGCGATGAGTTCGGTCGGCGAGCGCGGTCAGCACTACCGGGGGACCATGTGACGACCGAGGCCAAGAGGAGTCCGTGATGCCGGCACACGCGCAGACGCAGGAACCGCGAACAGATCTGGACACGCGCTACAGCTCTCCGGGCGCCACCGCCACGCCCTGGGCCGAGGCCGTCTCCCGTCTGGAGAAGGCCGAGATCTTCTGGCTGTCGACGGTCCGTCCGGACGGCCGCCCCCACGTCACCCCGCTGATGGCGGTCTGGATGGACGGGGCGCTCCACTTCGCCACCGGTGCGCGGGAGCGCAAGGGGTTCAACCTCGCGGCCAACCCCCATGTCGTCCTCACCACCGGCACCAACGCCTACGGCGAGGGCTGGGACCTGGTGGTCGAGGGTGAGGCGGTCCGGGTCACCGACGAGAAGCGGCTGGCCGAGCTGGCCGCGGCGTGGGAGGCGAAATACGGCCCGGGCTGGCACTTCGAGGTGCGGGACGGGGCCTTCAGCACCGCCAGGACGACGGCAGCCCCGCCGCCGACCGAGGAGGCCGACGACGCGGGCCGCGCCCTGGTGTTCGGGGTGTCACCCCGCACCGCCTTCGGATTCGGCAGGGGTGAGGCCTTCAGCCAGACCCGCTGGCGCTTCACTTCCTGAGAGTCGGCGTCATCCGCCGCCGTCGAGGTCGCTGCGCCGGCGGAGCACCCGTAGTTCATTGCCGAGGAGCCTGCCGCCGCGAACAGGCCGAAGGCCATGCGCGATGTATGCGCCGAGGGCCGCAAGGCAGCCGGGTCCACCGTGCCGGGCCGCCCGACCCTGGGCACGCAGGCCGACTGGCGGTCCCACCGGACCGCATGCGCGGCCACGCTCCAGAGGAGCACCGCCCCGTTGGACTTCGGCTCCGTGGACGCCCTCGTCACGCACGCCTTCAAGCACCCGCGACGGGACAAGCCTCCGACGCAGGAGCCGAATGCGGCGAACAACCTGATCGACGCATACCTGAAGGCCGCCCGGGACCAGATCGAGGACGCCACGGACATCAGCAGCGCACTGGGCACAACTGGGCACCACCCGCACGTACTACTACGGCCCCCGGGCGGGGCGCGCCACGGTCGCCGTCGACGAATCCAGTGCGGCGTGGATCACCACGTACTTCGCGCCCGGCGGGATCTGACGGCTCCACGCCGTTGGCAACCTGCTCCTTTCCGGCTCAGGGAAGCAACTCGTCGAAGCCGACGTTCAGATGGCGCGGACCGCGCAGCACGGCGTTCGGGCGGTAGGGCGGCGGATCTTCGAGCAGGCTGGCGTTGCCGAGGCGGCGGGCCAGTTCGGACAGCGCGATCTGGGCCTCGAGGCGGGCCAGTGGCGCGCCGAAGCAACTGTGGATGCCGCTGCCGAAGCCGAGGTGCTGGATGTCCTCGCGGTCCGGGTCGAACCGGTCGGGGTCCGGGAAGCGCTCCGGATCCCGGTTGCCCGCCGCGAGGACGAGCCAGATGCGTGACCCCTTGGGGATGGTGAGCCCGCGCACCTCGATATCGGCGATGCAGGTGCGCTGCGGCACGAGCTGCACCGGAGGTTCGTAGCGCAGGAGTTCCTCGACGATCTTCACGGACAGGCCCGGGTCGTCGCGCAGCCGGCGGAGGTACTCCGGATGGCGAAGCAGGGTGAGCATGCCGTTGGTGATCAGGTTGACGGTCGTCTCGTGGCCGGCGATGAGCAGCAGCACCGCCGTGCTGAGCACTTCCATCGTGCTCATGGCGCCGTCCGGACCATGGCTGTTCACCAGGTCGGACAGCATGTCGTCGCGCGGCTCCCTGGCGCGCTGCTCCACCAGCCCGTTCAGGTACATGCCGAGCTGCAACCGTGCCTCCTGAGCGGCCCGCTCGGAGTCGGCGCTGGTACGGGTGTCCGGGTCCAGGCCGGCGACGATCGGGTCGACCCAGGCACGGAAGCGGGGCTCGTCCTCGCGTGGCACACCGAGCAGCCGGCAGATCACGGTCACCGGGAAGGGGTACGCGAACTGGTCGACCACGTCGATCTGCCGAGCGTCCCCGAATCCGTCGATCAGGCCGGAGACGATCCGGGCGAGTTCACCACGCATGGAGTCGATGCGGGTGGGCCGGTGCGGAGGGCCGAAGGAACTGTTGGCGATCCGCCGCAGCCGGTCGTGCTCCGGCGGGTCGAGCCGGATGAAGCTCGGCGGCAGCCCCGTGGTCTCCGGCCGGGACAGCTCGTCGCCGGCCGCGACGCTGAGGTTGGTGAAGTCGGAGCTGATCCGCGGGTCGTGGAGCAGACCCTTGATGTCCCAGTACGAGCTGATGACATACGGACCGTCCTCCTCCTCGTGCAGCACCGGGGTCTTGCGGAGCTCCTCGTACAGCGGATACGGGTCGGCGCGGTTCGCGAAGTCGGTGATCTGGCGCAGGAGCGGGGCGTGCGTCATGCGGGGTCCTTGGGGCGTGAAGGTCCGTGGGGGTGGGGCCGGGCCCGGTCAGTGGGCCGGGGTGAAGACCAGTTGCCGGTCGGCCGGTGAGTATCCGCTGAGGGTCACGGTCGGGCCGTGCGTCGGCAGGGACGGGTCGGGGAAGCCGGCCGGGACGGGCCGGCGGCCCTCGGGACGGCGGTCGACCGTCGGGAAGTCCACCGGGAACGGCGCGCCCGTCTCGATCTTCCGCTGGTAGAACTCCAGCCACCGCGTGTTGTCGAAGGTCACGGCGGCGATGACGCGGCCCTGGTAGCCGTACACCCCGACGAACCGGCGCTCGGTGAGCGAGCCCTGCGTGATCATGATCTCTTCGCCCATGGGCGGGACGCCGACGGACTTGATGTTCACGCCGAACTGCGACGACCAGAAGGCGGGCACCCACAGGTGCGGGCGCCGCTCGGCGCCGGGGCTGATCATGTTGTGCGCGGCGACCTCGGCCTGGGCGACGGCGTTGCCCCAGTGTTCGAGAGAGAGGAACTGATAGCCGAACAGCGCGTGCGGGGACCGTGCGACGTCGCCCGCGACGAAGACGTCGTCGGTGACGATGCCCCGGAAGTCGAAGGCCCGGCAGCCCGCGTCGCAGGCGATGCCCCGAGGGCCCGCGCCGAGGCCCGAGCCGGCCAGCCATTCGGTGTTGCGCGTCGCCCCGAGCGAGACGATCACGACGTCCGTCTCGACGATGCTCTCGTCGGACAGATGGGCGGCACGGACCCGGCCCACGGAGTCGCCTTCCAAGGCGGTGACCATGACGCCGGTGCGCAGATCCACACCGTTGTCCTGGTGCAGTTGTGCGGCCACCGCGCCGATCACTCCGCCCAGGGCACCCGCCAGGGGCGCACCCGCGCGCTCCGCCACCGTGACCGCGATGCCCATCTCCCGGCAGGCCGAGGCGATCTCGCAACCGGTGAACCCGGCACCGATGACGAACACCCGGCGCGGCCCGGCCCGCAACCGCCGGTACAGGGCGGCCGCGTCGTCCCGGGTGCGCAGCACGAAGACGCCGTCCAGCCCGGCCTCCGACTCCTTCGGCCAGGGCCGCGCGCGGACGCCGGTCGCGATCAGCAGCCGGTCGTACTCGACCTCGTCCGCGTCGGCCAGCCGCACCCGCTTGGCCGCCAGGTCAAGACCGGTCGCCGCGACGCCGAGGCGCCACTTCGCGTCGATCTCGAGGCGCCGGGGCAGCTCGGTGTGCTGCGGGGACGCCTTGCCCAACAGCACCGCCTTGGACAGCGGCGGCCGGTCGTACGGCTCGTACGGCTCGTCCCCGATCATGGTGAGGGAACCGGTGAAACCCTCGGCGCGCAGTGTCTCGGCGGCCCGCAGACCCGCGAGCGAGGCACCCACGATCACGATCCGGCCCTCGCGCCTGAGCCAGTCCAGGTAGTCAGCGGGCATCGGACGGCACCCCGGCGGATGCGACGGGCGCCTCGCCGGGGCCCTCCAGACCGTCGGCCGTGATCGCCTGTACGGGGCAGGCGGCGACGGCACGCGCGAGTCCCTCGCGCTGTTCGCCCACGGGATGCGGGTCGTAGACGAGCGACTCCTCGCCGTGCATGGCGAAGACGTCCGGCGCGAGGAACGCGCACTGTGCGTATCCCTGACACCTGTTGAGATCTACGACAAGCCTCATGAGCGCTGTGCCCCTTCGCGGCCGGGTCCATCGCGTACCACCCGCTCGGCGGCCACTGCGGACGGCGGTCATCTCCCGCACGCCAGCATGGATGCCGAGCCGGACCGGCGCTCGCCGGTGACCACCGATCGGGTGAGGACGTCCGCCTCCGAGGTGCCGCCTCCGAGGTCCCGCCCGCTACCCCTTGGCCGCGGACGACCTGCGGGTCGGCCTGCCCAGCGCCCAGAAGAGCACGCCGAAGAGCATGAACCCGACGAGCGGGACGGCCTCCGTCAGCAGGTACTTCCAGCGCTCGCCGTGACTCCAGCCGTCCGGCGCGTAGGCGGAGCCGAACCAGTGGTCGCCGAGGCCGGGCGCGACCAGCTGCACACTGGCGAACAGGATGAGCAGGGTGAGCACCGCGCTGATGGTGCGGGGGAAGGGTGCCTTGTAGGGACGGGAGGTGTCCGGGGCCTTGCGACGCAGCACCGCGAGCGCCGGGAAGATCCCCAGGTAGCTGACGAGGGTGGTGGAGACGGCGAGGCCGAGGACGGCGCCGAAGAGTTTGGCGGCGCTGCCGCCGGTCAGTTCATGGGCCAGGACGAGGACGACGGTGGAGACCAGCCCGCTGAGGATGTTGACCCGCACCGGGGTGCCGAACCGGCTCGAGATGACGCCGAGGAAGCGCGGCGCGGCGCCGTCGTAACCGGAGACGGCGAGTGCGCGGTCGGAACCCATGACCCAGGTGACGCCGGAGGAGAGCACCGTCAGGATGAACATGATCGCGGCGAGGTCCCCGAGCACGCTGCCGGCACCGCTGAGCGTGGCGGTGCCGTCGGCGGCGACGTGACCGCCGTACACGGTGAAGACCTGCCGGATCGCGTCGATGAATCCACCGAGACCGGTGACGGCCTTGACCGGCAGGACGAGCAGGATGCCGAGGATCGGCAGCGCGTACAACAGCACGGAGAGAACGGCGCTGCGGAAGATCGCGAAGGGCACGTCCCGCTGGGCGTCGGTCATCTCGTCGCCGGCCGTGTTGGGCAGCTCGAAGCCGACGTAGTTGAACATCAGGACGGGCACCAGGCCGACGAAGCCCGCGTAGGTGGGGGAGAAGTCGCCGACCCCGAATCCGTGCAGGCCGTGCTCGATGCCGTACACCACGACGGTGACGGTGAACAGGCCGAGCAGGACGAAACGGCTCCAGGCGCCGACGGTGGGAATCCACTTGCCGATGTCGAAGGACAGGATCGCGGCGAGCACCCCCACCCAGACGAACACGAGGGTGAAGACGTAGAAGGCCGGGGTGCTCAGGTCCTTGCCGTCATTGAAGAAGGTGGTGTACGCCGTGACGGCGGAGACGGAGAGCGTGCCGCCGAGCCACACCGGGTTGGTGATCCAGTACAGGAAATTGTTGACGGCACCGGTGAGCCGCCCGAAGGCCCGGCTGGTCCAGATGTAGGGACCGCCCTCGTCGGGGAACGCGGCCCCGAGCTCGGCGGTCAGCAGCGCCGAGGGTACGAAGAAGACGACGGCCAGCACGATCAGCCAGGTGAACGCCTCGGCACCGGACGAGGCCACGGTACCGATGGTGTCCACCCCGACGATGGTGCAGAGGAGGAAGAAAAGGATGTCGAAGCGGCCGAAGTGCTTGCGTAGCTTCTGCCGCTCCGCCTGGGCCGAGGCCGGCGTGTCGGCCGGCTCGGAGATCATCTGACCAGCGGCCACCGGGGACTCCTGCGTGCTCGTGGGACAGGGGTTGGATTCGGCCAATGATCCGCCGCTACCGCAAAAGCCCACAAGCGGTCATGTGTATTTCTTGACCCTCACTTCTTCTCTGTGGACGCAACAGCGACACCGTGTGGACCGTGTCGTCCGGGAAGAGGATCTGTGGAGCGTGCAGCCCGGGTGCTCCGCGGTGAGGAGCGGCGTGGCCGAATACCGGCCAAGGCGTTGTGTCCAGTGCCACGGCCGGCTTCGCCCCTGCGGTCGCTCGGGACCCCGGGCCGGCCGAGCAGGTCGACCAGCGCGCTGGTGAGGCCGTCGGCACGGATTGTCACCGCCCATCCGGGTCCGGCCGTCGCAGCCGGCCGGGCGGTGTCGCTCGCGATCGCCCAGCCCCCTCCCGCACGATGGTTCCGGCCGGAGCCTCGATGCGGTGCAGGCGTCTTCGTAGGCGACTTGGGCTTTCAGTAACCCATCGGGCGGTAGTACCCCAGCACCGCGGCCAGTTGCGCGAACCACTGCCCCAGCCGTTCGCGAGGCTTCGCCTGCACGACGCACTCATAGACCTGGCCGTCGAGGTGGACGACGGCCATCATCAGGTCCTTGCCCGACGGGCTCGCTTTGTAGTGGACGCTGCGGACCTCCTGCCAGGGGAACTCGGCGGTGACGTCGTTGATCTCGAAGGCGACGCCTTCCACGTCGACCACGATCGAGCTGTGCCGGTCGACGGCCATGAACTCCGGGCCCGCCGGTGCCGATTGGGGCGGCAACGGCGGCACCGGTGGCATCGGTGGCCGGGGGTACTGCTGTGGCGCCGGGGCGTACTGCGGCGGCATCGCGGCGTACTGCGGCGGCGGGGGGCCAAAACCCTGTGGCTGTTGGTGGCCGTACGGCGGCTGGTTCGTCATGGGTCCCCCGGTCCCTCGCACTTCGTCGACTCCCACGGAAACTTACCCGCCGTGGGCTGTGAAACATTTCCGGGGCCCGCCGCATCAGTGAAGTGAGAACGGTCCGAGCGGCCACGGTGACAGGGGGAGCCACGCATGACACAGGTCCGCGCGGACGACTACGCCGAGTTCGCGGCGGCACGCGCCGGGCATCTGTACCGGTCCGCGTGTCTGCTCACCGCGGGCGACACACATCTCGCGGAAGACCTGGTGCGGGAGACGCTGGGGCGGCTGTACGTCCGGTGGGGCCGGGTGTCGAGGGTCGGCAATCCGGCCGGGTACGCGCAGACCGTCCTGACCCGGACCTTTCTCGCGCATCAGCGGCGCCGCAGCAGTACTGAGCGGGCGACGGACGTACTGCCGGACGTGCCGTACACCGCCGCCGGTGACACATCGCGCGAAGTGGGAGTAGGGGACGTTCAGCGGAGGGCGCCGCATTATGGCGGTCAGCTGCAATGTTCGCCCGTATCCGGGTGTGGGACGCTCGCGGTGTGGTGCGTTGCCTCATCGTCGACGACTGCCTCCACTTCCTGACCGCCGCCCGCGATCTGCTCGAGCGCGAGGGTGTCGACGTGGTGGGGGTGGCGTCGACGGGTGCCGAAGCGGCCGAGCGGGTCGAGGAGCTACGGCCGGACGTCGTCCTGCTGGACATCGAGCTCGGCGCGGAGAACGGCGTCGAACTCGCGGATCGTCTCCATCGGGACGCCACGGGCGAACCGCCGCCCACCATCCTGATCTCCGCGCGCGCCGAGCAGGACTGCGCGCATCTGATCGCGGCCTGCTCGGCGGTCGGCTTCCTGTCCAAGATCTGCCTGTCCGCCGCCGCGATCCGCGCCCTGCTCGACGAGGGGCGCAGCAGCCGACCCGGCGAAGGGTGAGGACCGGGTCACGGGGCCTGGAGAAAGGTCAGAACGGCTCGCACCCGCCGGTGGTCGTCGTCGGTCTCGGACAGGCCCAGTTTGCCGAGGATGCTGTGCACGTGCTTCTCGACGGTGCCCTCGGTGACCCAGAGACGGCGCGCGATCCCGACGTTCGACCGGCCCTCCGCCATCAGGGCCAGCACCTCGCGCTCGCGGTCGCTCAGCACGTCAAGAGGATCCTCACGCCGTCGTACCGACACCAATTCCTGAATCAGGGCGGGATCCACGACGGCGCCGCCCCTGGCGACCCTTCTGACCGCCTCCAGGAACTCCTCCACATCGGCGATCCGGCTCTTGAGCAGATACCCGATCCGCCGACCGCCCGCCAACAGCTCCATGGCGTGCTCGACCTCGACGTGCGCGGACAGGACCAGGATGCCGACATCCGGCAGCTCACCGCGGATGACGCGGGCGGCCTCCAGCCCCTCCGTGGTGTTGGTCGGCGGCATGCGGATGTCGACCACCACCAGGTCGGGCACCGTTTCCCTCGCGAGTCGCAGCAAGGCCTGGCCGTCCCCGACCTGGCCCACGACGGACACGTCGGTCCGTTCGAGCAGGCTGGCGAGGCCCTGGCGGAGCAGGACGTCGTCGTCCGCCAGGATCACCCGCAACTCGGCCATACCGCGCCTCCCACCGTCATGTGGGACATGGCCGGCCTCCCGACCCATGTCCGGAAGGCCTGCCTACCTGGAGGCTCTCACGGGCGTCGGCACCGAGTCGACCGCTGAACCGCCAGGTGGCGCAGCGGGCGCGGGCCGGCGCCACGACCCGCCGTGCGGGCCATGACTCTGTCACACTTGACTGAGGAGACCTGAAGGCCGGGCAAGGGAAGCGACGCGATGACGCATCGCCGGGTGAACGTGCTCAGCCGGCGCTACGTCAACGGGCTGCTCGCCGGTACGGCGATGGTGGCTGCGGCGACGGGCCTCCTGAACGCCCTCGAACCGTACGACGTGCCCCTGCATCTCTTTGCGCTCTACCTGCTCGTCGTCCTGGCCGTGGCCGTGGTGTGGGGGACCGTACTCGCCGTCGTCACTTCGGTACTGAGCGTCGCCGCGTACTGTTGCCTGTTCGCCAGGCCGCACGGATTCGTGATCGCCGACTCGGAGTCCGTCGTCGCCGTGGCCACCTTCCTCCTCACGGCGTCGGTCGTCGCACAGCTCGCGGCCCGGTTGCGGCGCACCGTGCGGGTGTCGGAGCGGTTGTCGCGGGAGCAGTCCGCGTTGCGCGAGGTCGCGATGCTCGTCGCACGGTCGGCCGAGTCGGCGACGGTGTTCGAGACCGTCACCCGTGAGGCGGCCCTCCTCTGCGGCGCCGATCTGGCCTTCATGGAGCGCTACGAGACGCCTGACACCGTGAGCGGCGTCGCTGTCTGGAGCGGCCGGGGCGGGCCGAACGTGCCGGCCGTCTCCACTTGCTTCGCCCTCGACGGGCTCAGCGTCTCCCGTGAGGTCCGCAAGTCGTGCGAACCGGTCCGCGTCGAAGACTACGTGGGGGTGACGGGTTCGGTCGCGCAGGCGGCGCGTGCGGTGGGCGTCCGTTCGTCGGTCGGGTGCCCGATCGTCGTGGCCGGGCGCCTGTGGGGGGTGATCATCGTGTCGAAGACGAGCGAAGATGCCTTTCCGGCGAACACCGAGTCGCAGATCTGCGCGTTCACGGACCTCGTCGCCATCGCCATCGAGAACGCCAAGGCCAGTGCGGAACTGACCGCCTCACGAGCCCGCATCGTCACCGCCGCCGACGGGGCACGCCGCCGCCTCGAGCGTGATCTGCACGACGGCGTCCAGCAGCGGCTCGTCTCGCTGCTCATCCTGCTCAACAACGCGAAGATGACGGTTCCGTCCGGTCTGGAAGAACTTCACGCGGAACTCCGCCACGTCGCCACCGGGCTCACGGACGTGTTCGACGAGCTCCGTGAGGTGGCGCGCGGTATCCATCCCGCGATCCTGGCTCAGGGCGGGCTTGCTCCCGCGCTCAAGGCGCTCGCCCGGCGATCGGCCGTCCCGGTCGATCTCGCCGTGCACGTCGAGGACAGACTGCCCGAGCGGATCGAAGTCAGCGCGTACTACGTCGTCTCCGAGGCGCTGACGAACACCGCCAAGCACGCGCAGGCCTCGTCCGTGACCGTCACCGTGGACTCCGACTCCGACGTGCTGCGTGTCCGGGTGCAGGACGACGGCGTAGGCGGCGCCGACCTTGCCGCCGGCACCGGGCTCGTGGGCCTCAAGGACCGTGTGGAGGCGTTGGACGGCAGGATGTCTCTCGAGAGTCCGCGCACCGTGGGGACCACCCTCAGCGCGGAGCTGCCGTTCGCGCCGACCGACCGCGCCGGATCCGACTGAGTGCCGGCCGGGCGCGAAAGGGGGCCGGCTGTGAACCGGCCCCCTGAGCGATGGAACTACGATCCCCAGTCGTCGTTGTTGTCGAAGCGGCCGTGGTCACCGTGGTCGCCATTGTCGCCGTGGTCACCGTGGTCGCCGTGATCGCCATTGTCACCGTGGTCACCGTGGTCGCCGTGATCGCCATTGTCACCGTGATCGCCGTGGTCACCATGGTCACCATGGTCGCCGCCGTGGTCGCCGCCATGGTCGTAATGGGCAGCGGCCACCACCGAGGCCGGCGCGGCGACGGCCGACGTAACGGCACCTCCCAGGGCCAGGGCGAGACCCGCAAGGGCAGCGATGAGCCATTTGACGTTGCGCATGATATATCTCCCGAAATGCATTGAACCTGACGGTACGTCAATATCCATTTGGTACCTTTTCTGTGGGTTCTACGCTGCTCTCGGGAGAGCGCTCGGACAACCCTGGGAGCTGGAATCACCTCTACCAGCCAGCAGTAATCGCCCGGGCGTATGGCTACTCGACGGCTGCCCCCGGCTCGCTGATCCGGCGGGCGGCCTCGACGACCGCCGCGCGGTGCGGGGCCAGTCGCTGCGGTGACCAGGACTGGCCGCTGATGCCGGGCAACATCGCCGACACGTCCCTCGCCCGGCACATGGACATGCGGCAGGTGGCCGACTTCATCGCCTCGGGCGAACTCGCACTGCCACCGCAGAAGACCGTGGAGCAGGGAGCCGCGACCTCCGTTCTGGTGGCTGCCTCGCCGACCGTGGAGGGCATCACCGGTCGCTATTTCGAGGACTGCGCGCAGGCCGAGCCGGTCACCCAGCGGGCCGGCGTCGCGCCGTACGCCCTGGACCCGGAGAACGCCGCCCGGCTGTGGGCCGTGTCCGAGGCCCTCGTCCGCTGAGGCCCTACGCTGCCGAGACGACCTCGTGACCCGAGCTGTCGGCCCGCGAACTGTTCAACGCCTGGATCACGCGCGCTGAGACCGGCGCCGACATTCCCAGCCTCCGCGAGATCAACCTCGCAGCCTTTCCCACCGCGCGGGAGGCCGACCTCGTCGACGCCCTGCGCGCCGACTCGACCGCGTGGATCGAGGGTCTCTCCCTCGTCGCTGCGGACCGGAACGGCACCCTCGCCGGCCACGCGCTTGTGACCCGTTGCCACATCGACGACACCCCGGCTCTGTGCCTGGGCCCGGTCGCCGTGCGACCCGAGAAGCAGAACACCGGCGCCGGGACAGCGGCCGTCCGAGCCGCCGTGACGGCGGCCAAGGACCTCGGGGAGCACTACGTCGTCGTCCTGGGGCACCCGTCCTACAACCCCCGGTTCGGCTTCACCCGCGCCTCCACGCACGGCATCGGCCTGACCATCGACGTCCCGGACGAGGCCCTGATGGCCCTCACCCTGGACGCCGGCCACGGGCTGCCCAGCGGCACCGTCCGATACGCCGCACCGTTCGGCATCTGACCCGCCCGGCTGCGCGGGGGCGCTCCAACGTTTCCGCGCAGCTCCCCCCGCCTCCTGCTGGACCGGCAGGTCGAAGCACCCGAACCGCTTCCGTCACGGGGTCAGGACGGCGAGGTGGAGTCGCCGCAGGCGTGCGGGGTCGGCGATCACTTCGTACGAGGTGATCCTGTCCTCCTCGATGGTGAAGGTGAGTGCGACCAGCAGCCGACCACGCGGAGCCACGACGAGTCCCACTGTGCCGTCGACCAGAGCCAGTTCGGCGAGGCGCGACCGGCCGGCGAGAAGCACTGTCCCCTCGGCCACGGCCCGCGCGCCGCGTACCTCGGCGGCCGCGCCTGGCGGCAGGACCGCGGGATCGCTGCGGCGCAGCACGTCGGGGGCCAGCACCGCCAGGATCGCGTTGAGGTCACCGGCCCGCGCGGCGGACAGGAACGCGGAGACGACCTGCCGGTGGCGGGCGAGTTCGTCCGCCGGGACCACAGGAGTGCCCCGTACCTTGCGGCGAGCGCGGCTGGCGAGCTTCTTGGTGGAGACAGGTGTGCGCTCCACGATGGGTGCGATCTGGTCGAAGGGCACGGCGAACATGTCGTGCAGCACGAAGGCGACGCGTTCGGCGGGCTCCAGCGTGTCCAGAACCACGAGCAGCGCGCGGCTCACGGAGTCGGCCAGCACGGCCTCGTCCTCGGGCCGGCTTTCCCGGGATGGCTCCGAGAGCTGGTCGAGTATCCGCTGCTCGGTGAGAACCTCCCGGCGTGCTCCGCGGGCGCGCAGCATGTCCAGGCAGATACGGGTCACCACCGTCCGCAGCCAGCCCGCCAGGTTGTCCACGCCGCTGACATCGGTCCGGCCCAGACGCAGCCATGTCTCCTGCACGGCATCTTCGGCCTCGCTCCGTGAGCCGAGCATCCGGTAGGCAACCGCCTCGAGCCGGCCTCGCTGCGCCTCGAATCGTTCCGCCAAGCCCTCACGGTCGTCCACCGGTCACCTTTCCTCGTCCTGGGCCGTCAGCTCCATGACGAACGAAACCCGGCCGAAGTGACAGGAGAACCGATGACATCCTTGCTGCATCTGGATTCCAGTGCCAACCGATCCAGTGAATCGGTCAGCAGGCAGCTGACCGCGCTGTTCGCGCAGACCTGGCGGGACCTGCACGGACCAGCCGGATACCGCTACCGGGACCTCGCCGCCGACCCGGTGCCGCCGCTGGACACCGCCTACTGCACGCTGGGACGGCGGCTGGAACGGAATGGCCTGGCCCCAGTGACCGGTGTCGCCGACTGGATCCGGAGTCCGGCGGAGGAACGGGAATGGGCGCTGACCCGCTCGCTGATCACCGAACTCCTGGCCGCCGACACCGTGCTGATCGGTGCCCCGATGTACAACTACTCGGTGTCCGCCCTGCTGAAGGCCTGGATCGACCGGGTGACCTTCCCCGGCGCGTTCACCGACCCGGACACCGGAGACAGACTGCTGAGCGGCATGAGGGTGGTGGTGATCGCCACGCGGGGCGGCGCCTACGGCCCGGGCACTCCGCGGGAGGCGTGGGACTTCCAAACGCCCTACCTTCGTGCCTACTTCCACAAGCAGGGTGTCGCTGAGCAGAACATGAGTTTCGTCCGCGCCGAGATGACCGTGGCCGGGCTCGTCCCGTACCTGGCGCACCAGCGCCCGCTGGCGGCGAACTCCCTGGCCTCGGCACGAGCGGAGGTGACCGCGCTGGCCAAGGAGCCCGGGTGTCACCAGCGCGCGTGTACGGCGTGACATTCCCGAGCTGTGGGAAGACCCGGACGTCATGGCGTCGCAGAACATCGCCCAGAAACGGGAGGCCCGTCAGCGCCAGACCTACCCGGTCCGATCTCCACCCGACCGCGTCCTGTCGGAACCGGTGTCGGAGTCCGCGACGAGTTCGGTGAGGCGGCGCAGGAGCGTGACGAGCAGGACGCGCTCGGTCGGCGTGAACGCTTCATAGGCACGGGTCTGGCGCTCCCGCAGCAGGGACCGGAGCAGGGCGAGCCGCTCGGCTCGCTGTGGGCCGAGCTCGACGCCTGTGGCGCGGTCGCTTCCGCTGCGACCCGGCCCGGCCCGCCGAGCGAACACGGCGCGGTCCCACCCGGAACCTCGGCCGAACTCGCCGACCCCAACGGCGTCTACAAGCCGCTGGGCGAATCGGCGCTCGCGGCCTGCCTGCTGCTGCGCACCCCGGCCTCCACCCCGGCGGACCGGCGACTGGCCGGCAGCCTCCTCTCCTTCGCCTGGGCACAGCTCGGCAACGGCGCTCTGCTGTACGAGCGGCAGCCGCGCCGCACAACACCCCACTGCGCACCGCGTCGCACAAGGTCCTCACCCCACGGCCCACCGCCCCCGGCACCCGCCCCTGTGCCTGGCCTGGACCCACCGCACCCTGCCCACCCACACCGTCTACTTCCACTCCGGCGGCACCGGCGGCTTCACCGCCTTCACCGGCCTCACCACCGACCCGCCCACAGCCCTCGCCGCCGTCACCAACCCGGGCCCCACGATCCGGGGCACCTTCATCCAGTCCGCCTACGACCTCCTGCACCACCTCATCCGCCAAACACGCTGAAGGACGCTGCACGCCACCCGTCCGACGAGCCACCGAGCGCCGATTGGCCCGCGACCCGGACACGGCGCACCTGGGAAACTGCGCTTCCAGTGCCGTACTTCGAGGCTACGAGGAGATGCGATGCAGGTAGCCGTGGTCACCTTCGACGGATTCAACGAGCTCGACAGCTTCATCGCCTCCGCGCTGATCAACCGGTGCCGGAAGGACGGCTTGGAGGCACTCATCACGACACCGACGCCGGTGGTCACGTCCATGAACGGCGTCGAGGTGACCGGGCAGCGCCCGATGGAGTTCGTGACCGAAGCCGATGTCGTGCTGATCGGCAGCGGGGTGAAGACGCGAGACGTGGTCGCCGACGACCGGCTGATCGCCAGGCTGCCGCTCGACCCCACGCGGCAGCTGATCGGTGCGCAGTGCTCCGGCGCGCTGGTGCTCGCCCGGCTCGGGTTGCTGGACGGCATGCCCGCCTGCACGGACGTGAGGAGCCGGCCCTTCGTCGAGGCCTGCGACGTCACCGTGCTGGACGCGCCGTTCCACGCCGAGGGGAACATCGCCACGGCGGGCGGCTGCCTGGCGTCCCAGTACCTCGCCACCTGGGTGATCACCCGGACGCTCGGGGAAGCCGCCGCACGCGACGTCATCGAGTATGTGGCTCCGGTCGGCGAGAACCAGGAAACCGTCGAGCGCGCCATGCGTGCCGTCCACGAGGGCGAGGCGGCACTGCGCTGAGGTCCCGCTAATCAGCCCCCGGCTATGCGAAGCCTGATCGTGCGGGATTCGGGGCGCAGCGCGAACTCGGGCCACACATCCGGTCCGCAGGCCCGTGAGCCGAGCCCGTGCTGGGCCGCATCGATGATCAGGTGACTGGTCGTCGAAGCGGGAAGCTCGAAGGGGTGTGCGGCCCGGTCGATCTGCTGGGGCGTGTGACGGCTGAGCGTGAAGCCGGGGCGGCGCCCGTACGTGTCGGGGACGGCCGTGATGCGCAGTGCCTCGTTGCCGTCACTCGTCAGCGTCAGTTGGCGCAGTCGGGAGCGGTGCCCGGTTTCCTGGGGGCGCGCGTAGCCGGCCGAGAGGTCATGGATGGTGGAGGAGAAACGCCCTGTGCGTGCCGCGCGGAGACTGTCGGGGTAGGACTCGAGCGGGCCCAGTCCGAACCACTCGGCACCGTCGACGGGGGCCGTGCCATCGGGCAGGTCGAAGCGAACCCCGATCCGCGGCCACACCGTCCGCCAGCCGCGCGAAGGCTCGATCTCCACACGCAGCTCCAGTTCGCCGTCCTCCAGTGACCAGACGGACTCCACCATCACCGACAAGGCGGAGTTCGCCGCGGAGACCTTGTCGAGGACGCGCAGTGCGTCCGGGGCGCGTTCCACGGATATGCGTCGCGTGGTCAGCCGGTGCAGACCGTCCCGCCGCCACAGGTCGGCATTGGACACCCCGGCGACACTGGCGGCGCTCTCCTCGACTCCGTCGGAGGGGCTTTCGTCGTTGTCCGTCGGCGCGCGGAACAGTTCCAGCCGAGGGCCTGTCACGGTGCGCCCGGCGAGGCGGACGAGGGATCCGTCGACGAACTCGGCGATGCCGAGCGTCAGCGTTTCCCCGCTCGGCCGCCAGGCGGTCCGGGGCGGGACAGCAGAGACAGGGCGACGAACCGAGCGGTCCAGCTGGGCGGTTGCGACCACATGCCCTTCGGGTGCCCAAGCGGTCCCCGCAACGAGCACCGCGTCGACCGTGAGCCAAGTCTCGGCGTCCGGGGACACCGTGATCCGTGGCAGAGACACCCGCCCCGACTCTCCCGCCGCGACGACGGGAACCTCCAGGTCGCCGGAATCCACGAGCGTCCCGTCGTGCTCGACGCGCCAGCGGAAGCGCAGGTCCGATGTGTCGGCCGAGTGCCGCAGGTTCGTGATCGCGACGTGGCCGCCGTCGAAGGTGAAGCGGACCGGCTGTACGACCGCCTTGTACTCGTGGAGGCTGGGTGTCGGCACGTCGTTGCTCAACAGCATGCCGTCCATCACGAAGTTGCCGTCGTGCACGACCTCTCCGAAGTCGCCGCCGTAGGCGTAGTACGGCGTCCCGTCCGGGGCCGCGGCCAGGATGCCGTGATCCCGCCACTCCCAGACGAAGCCGCCGTGCAGCCGCGGATGCTCGTGCACCAGTGCCTCGTACTGGTCGAACGCTCCCGGCCCGTTGCCCATCGCATGGGCGTACTCGCAGAGCAGGAACGGTTTGGTGCGCTGCCGGGCGCCCTGCGCGGGAGTGCAGTCGAGCAGCGGCGAGCGCGAACCGTCGGTGCCGATCTGCTCGGTCTCCGGCACCGACGCGTACATGCGCGAGTAGATGTCGGTGTACTCGCCGGTGTGGTCCCCTTCGTAGTGCACGGGGCGTTCGGTGTCGCGGGCATGGACCCATGCCGCCATGGCGGCGAGGTTGCCGCCGGTTCCCGCCTCGTTGCCGAGAGACCAGATCACGATGCTGGGATGGTTCTTGTCCCGCTCGACGGTGCGCTGGATGCGGTCCAGACAGGCTCCGCGCCATGCCGGGTCGTCGCTCGGATTGCCGACCCAGTCGACCTTGTCGAAGCCGTGCGTCTCCAGATCGCATTCGAGGACGACCCAGAAACCGAGTTCGTCGGCGAGGTCGAGCAGCCGTGGATGCGGTGGGTAGTGGCTGGTGCGGATGGCGTTGACGTTGAACCGCTTCATGAGGGCCAGGTCCTCGCGGGCGTGCTCCTCGTCGAAGACACGGCCGCGCTCGGGATGGGTCTCGTGACGGTTCACCCCGTGGAACACGACGCGGCGCCCGTTGACCAGGAACTGGTCGCCGCGGATCTCGACCGTACGGAAACCCACCCGCAGAGCGATGCTCTCCGCGGCCGAGGACACGGTGGCGTCGTACAGGCGTGGCCGCTCGGCCGACCAGGGCTCCACGCCGGCGACATCGAGTGGTGCCACGTCGGCCGCTGTGGCCCAGAGGTGTTCGACGCCGAGTTCGGGGATGCGCAGGGTGACGGGGAACGCCGTCGGGTCGGCGGTGACCTCCGGGCCGATACGGCCGTTCCCGTCGTCGTAACCGGTGCGCAGCCAGACGTCCTCGATGCCCCCGGCCGGCCGGGCGAGCAACGTGACGTCCCGGAAGATGCCCGGCAGCCACCACTGGTCCTGGTCCTCCAGGTAGCTGGCGGCCGACCACTGGTGCACTCGCACGGCGACGACGTTGTCACCCGGGCGTACCGCGGATGTCACATCGAACTCGTGGGCCAGCCGGCTGCCACTGGCGCTGCCGATCTCGACGCCGTTCACCCACACCCGGAAGAGCGACTCGACTCCGTCGAACCGCAGCAGGACACGGTCGGCGTCCGACCAGCCGGCGGGGAGGCCGAAGTGGCGGCGGTAGTCGCCGGTGGGGTTCTCGTCCGGGACGTGGGGCGGGTCGATCGGGAACGGGAACTGGATGTTCGTGTAGATCGGCCGGCCGTAGGCTCCGTCGCCCTGGAGCACCCAGTGCGAGGGCACCGGGATGCCGTCCCAGCCGTGGTCGTCGAAGTCCTCGGCCGCGAAATCCTCCGCCACCGACGCCGTGGGCGACAGACGGAAACGCCAAGGCCCGTTCAGCGAAAGGGAGGGGGCGTCGGAGTGCAGCCACGAGCGCGCCGGGCGCAGCGCGCCACGCCAAGGTGCGGTGTCCGACACGTGCGCGGAGAGCTCGGAGGACAAGGAATCACAACTTTCCTGGTGACGGGGCGTGTTGTCGGCTAGCGGAGAACGACGGTGCGGATCTCCCAGGGATCGAGGACGAGTTCGAACCCGTCCCGCACCGGCACTGGGGAGAGCGGCCGGCCGAGCAGGTCGACCGTGGTTGCCTCGGTGAAGCCGCCGGTCACGCGGACGGCCGACGCGGTGCCGCTCATCGCGACCAGCCGGACCTCGGTACCGGGCCCTCGCTCGTCGTCGGTGACGCGGCGGATGCTCGACACGTGGACGTTCCGGCCGTCGGCCCGCACACCGGTCGCGTCCGGGGGGAGGTGGCCGCCGCCGGGCGCGGTACCGCGGGCGACGAGTACGTCGCCCCGGAACTCCTCGGCGAGGGCGACCGCGTTCGCGTCCTGCCAGCCGGCCGCCCAGGGCAGGACGGCGAACCGGTTCTCGATGCGCATGCCCAGGTCCTGTGCGCCCGGAGCAGGGATCTCGCCGGCCGCCGGTTCGTCGCGCAGGGGGTGGATGTTGACGCTGATCGAGCCGACGGCGCGCAGCAGGGTTAGGGCGAGTGCGGAGCCGCCGTCGACGAGTTCGTACTCGACGGAGTGGTCGAGCAGGACGGTGGCGGGGCCCGCCGACACGAAGGAACTCGCGGGGAAGGTCGGGATCGGGTACTCGCCCCAGCCGCCCTCGGCGGTCAGGCCGCGCTCGGTGACGGCGAACTGCCCGGCCGACGCGGATGCGGTGACGGGCCGGGGCAGCGGCACGTGGAACCGCAGCCGGTGGTCGGCGCTCTGGTTCAGGAACGCGGTGGAGACCCGCACGAACGGCTCACCCGCCCGCACTTCCACCAGCATCTGCACCGGCGTCGGGACGGTACGGCCGCTGCGCCGGTCGCGGTCGCCGGGGGAGAGCGCCTCGGGCCAGTCGTAGACGCGGGTGACGCGCAACCGGGAACGCAGCGGACCGTGTTCGAGGACTTCGACGCCGACCTGGGCCGGCTCGGACACGAGCACGTCCTGGGCCGGCGGAGCGTAGTTGTAGCTGTCGCCGCGGTCACCGCCGTCAACAAGGCGGCCGACGCCCGACAGGAGGGTACCGTCGGCCCCGGTCACGTCCAGGGTGCCGTCGGCGGCGACGGCTACCGTGACCAGTCCGTTGGACAGCGTGCCGGCCGTCGCAGTCGCCGGAGCGAGCCGCGGTGCCGGGGCGGCGGGCCGGTCGCTCGCCTCGACCCGGAAGGCGGCCAGCCCGGAGGCGGGGACGGGCACGGGCACCAGTGCGGTGGCCCGGGCTTCCGCCAGCGTCCGCACCCGCCATTCCCCCGGATGTGCCGCCGCCGCGGCGGCGCACTCGCCGCGCAGGGTCATCAGGTCGACGGGGCCGCCGGCCGGCACCTCGGCGAGGTGGAAGACTAGCGAGTTCGGCGTCAGCTCGTAGCGGTCGATCAGCAGGCCGAACAGCTCTCGGCGATGGATACGGCGCAGCACCCGTTCGAGCTGCGTGGCGTCCAGCCGCTCGTCGCTGAGGACGGTCGGGGCCTGGGAGACCAGTTGCACGGGCTGCGCCGACCCGTCGGCGGTGGTCGCGATCAGCGCGCCCCCCTCCGGCGGGGCCACGACGTCCACCTCGACGAGCGCCGTACGAGGTGACGGCAGCGGGTTGGCGACGAGGTGTCCGTCGCTGGGCACCAGGGCGGCGGGCTCGGCGAGGGCCGAGTCCCGGACGGCGCGGGCGGTCTGCGCGGCTTCGGCGAGGCGTGCCGCGACCTGGTCGCAGGTCTCGTCGGTGCCGGAGCCGACCACCGAGTCATGGGCGGTCGACTCGATGATCTTGTGCCAGGCGAGGGAGAGGAAGTTCGAGTCGTCGCGCCGGGACCACAGGGCGTTCATGCGCTCGGCGTGGTCGACGGTGCGCTCGGCGACGGCCATCCGCTGCTTGAGCCCGAGCCGCACGGACAGTACGCCCGGCAGGATGTTCCCCCGCACATGGCTGCGCAGTTCACCGGTGACGACCGCGGTCACCTCGTCCCGCACCTGCCCCCGGATGTACTCGTCGAGTGTGGCGATGGTGATGGGCCGCTCCTCGCTGGAGGCTTTCCTCAGCCAGGCCGCCAGCCGTGGATCGGGCGCGTTGTGGTCTGTGCCGGCCATGGCGAGGACCGGGTCACCGCCCCACCGGTCAGCGGTCGACTCGGCGTACTCGCCGAGTGCACGCCGGATCCGGTCGGGCACCAGCAGGACGTCGAGGCCGTTGTCGTAACCGTCGAAGAGGAACTCGGTGCGCACCTCGGAGCCGTCGGGCGCGCGCCAGCGGAAGGCGTGACCGCCGACGGAACCGGGCACACCGCGCCACAGCGCCGCATGCTCGATCCCGGCGCGCGCCAGGATCTGCGGCATCTGCGCGATGTGGCCGAACATGTCCGGCAGATAACCGATGGGCATCGCGCCGCCGAGACTCTCCGCGGCCGCCCACCCCATCTGGAGGTTGCGCACGATGGTCTCACCGGAGCAGAGGAACTCGTCGAGCAGGATCAGCCACGGCCCGATGGCGAGCCGGCCCTCCCGGACCAGGGACGCGACACGGTCGCGGTTCTCGGGTCGCATCTCCAGGTAGTCCTCGACCGCGGCCATCTGCCCGTCGACGGTGAACCGGAAGTCAGGGTTCGCCTCGGCCGTCTCCAGCACGGTGTCCAGGGCGGTGACCAGCCGGTGCCGGAAGACCTGGAACGGCTCGTACCACTCCCGGTCCCAGTGGAAGTGGGGTACGAACACGGCGGAGTCGGTCATGACGCAAGACGCCTTCTGTGCGGGGTCACTTGAGGGAGCCGGCGGCGAGCCCGGTCCGCCAGAACCGCTGGAGGAGGACGAACACGATGATCACGGGAACGATCGACACCAGGGAGCCGGTGATCACGGACTCCTGGAGCAACGGGGCCCGGGCGGTCTGGCCGTTCCACTCGTACAGGCCGAGTGTGATCGGGAACAGCGACTCCTTCTGAAGCATCACCATCGGCAGGAAGAAGTTGTTCCAGATGGTCACGAACTGGAACAGGAAGATGGTCACCAGGGCCGGCGTCATCAGCTTGAAGGCCACCGAGAAGAACGTGCGGAATTCGCCCGCACCGTCCAGCCGCGCCGACTCGATCAGTTCCTGTGGGACGGCGGCGTTGGCGAAGATGCGCGCGAGGTAGACACCGAACGGGCTGACGATGCTGGGCAGGAAGACCGCGAGGTAGGTGTTGACGAGCCCGGTCGCCGAGAACAGCAGGAACAGCGGCAGGGCGAGCGCGGTGGTGGGCACGAGGACACCGCCGAGGATCACGGAGAACAGGAACTCGCGGCCGCGGAACCGGAACTTGGCGAGGGCGTAGCCGCACAGCGCGGACACCAGGGTCCCCACGGCTGCGCCGAGCACCGCGTAGATCACCGTGTTCAGCGCCCACCGCCCGAAAATGCCGTCGCTGCGGGTGAACAGGACGCGCAGGTTCTCGAACAGGTTGAAGTGCGAGAACACCAGCCCGTTGGTGGCGGCGAGGTCGCCCTGCGGCTTCGTCGCCGCGACGACCAGGAAGTAGACCGGCAGCAGGAAGTAGACGGCCAGCAGAAGCATCAGGGCCGTGGCGGCCGTACGGCTGCCCTTGCTTTCACGGATGACGGATGGGTTGCTCACAGTCCGGCCTTCTTCGAGGTCAGTCGCATGAACCCGAAGCTCAAGACGAAGGTGATGACGGCGATGACCACGGAAATGGCCGCGGCCTGCTGGTAGTTGTTCCCGGAGGCCACCGTGTACGCCAGCATGTTCGGGGTGAACGTGCTGGAGATGTTCGAGGAGATCTGACGCAGCACGGCCGGTTCGGCGTACAGCTGAAGTGTGCCGATGATCGAGAACACCGTGGTCAGGACGATCGACGGGGCGATGATCGGGACCTTGACCCGCCAGGCGATCGTCCAGTTGTTCGCGCCGTCGATCTTCGCGGCCTCGTACAGCTCCTGTGGGATCGACTGGAGCGCCGAGAACATGATCAGCATGTTGTAGCCGGTCCACAGCCAGGTGGAGACGTTCGCGGCCGACCACAGCACCGCGCCCGGGCCGAGGAAGTCGGGCTTGAGGCCGAGGCCGGTCAACAGGTCGACGACGGGGCTGAGTTGCGGCGAGTAGAGGTACGACCACATGATCGCGGCGATGACACCGGGTACCGCGTACGGCATGAACGCGGTGATGCGGAAGAAGCCCTTGATCTTCAGCAGGGGAGTGTCCAGCAGCAGCGCCATGATCAGGGCGACGAACAACATGACCGGTACCTGCACGATGCCGAACAGCCCGATGCGCCCGATGCTGGCCCAGAACTCGCTGTTCTGGAACACCTGCACGTACTGCTCGAAACCGCCGAAGGTCGTGTACGACGTCCCGTACTGGCCTCCGGTGCGGCGTACGACGCGGAAGCTCTGCCAGAGCGCGTAGCCGACCGGCGCCAGGTAGAACAGCGCGAACGGGAGGCAGAACGGGGTGAGGAACGCGAGGACGGTGGCCGCGCGGGGGCCGCCGCCGTCGAGACGGCGGCGGCCGCGGGGCGACTCCACCACACGGGTGGCGCGGGTCGCGCGGGTCGTGATGTCGGTCATGCTGCGGTCACTTGCCCGCCGCGGCCGGGATCGCCTGGTCCTTCATGGACTTCCGCGCGGTCGCCTGGGCCTTCGAGAGCGCGTCGTCGAGCGTGCCGTCGCCGGCGGCCGCCTTGGCCATCGCGTCCTGGAGCGCCAGGTTCACCGTCTTCTGGGTGGGGCCCCAGGCGAAGTCGGTGTCTATCTTCTTGGACGAGTCGGCGAAGACGTCGAAGATCTTCTCGTTGTCGTAGTACGGAACGCCCTGCTTCAGCGCGGGAAGTTCCAGGCCGGCGTTGGCGGCCGGGTAGAGCCCGCCCAGCTCGTTCTCCATCTTCAGCGCCTCCGGGTCGGTGTTCAGCCAGGTGTTGAACTTCACCGACTCGTACAGGTGCTTGCTGCCCTTCATGAACGCGACGGTCGATCCGCCCCAGTCACCGGACGCACCGTTCGCGCCCCACGTCGGCATCGGGACGACCGTCCACTTGCCGGCCTGCTTGGGGAGGTTGTCGCGGAACATGCTGTAGCCCCAGGCGGCGCCGACGTAGCTGGCGATCTGGTTCTTCTGGTACGCGGCGTACATCTGCGTCGAACCGTTGGCCAGGTCGGTGCGCACGAGCTTGTCGGAGATCAGCTTCTGCCAGTACTCCGCGACCTGCTTGCTCTGCTCCGACTCGACGGTGACGTGCCACTTGTCGCCGGAGTAGCCGTACATCTTGGCGCTGTTCTGCCAGAGGAGCCCGTTGAACCACTCGGCATTGTTCGGGTCGAAGAAGGTGATGGTGAGGCCGGAGTCCGACTTGTGCAGCTTCTGCGCGGCCGCCGCGTACTCGTCCCAGGTCTTGGGGATCGCGATGCCGTGCTTCTTGAAGATGTCGCTGCGCACGAAGAGGGCCATCGGGCCGGTGTCCTGCGGGAGGGCGAACACGCCGGTGTCGCCGAAGCTGGTCTGCGACCAGGTCCACGGTACGAACTTCGACTTGGCCGCGGTGGCCGCCGAGCAGGCCGAGGCGTTCACGAAGGCGCTCTGGGTGCGCAGGTTGGGGAGCTCGTCGTAGCCGACCTGCGCGAGGTCCGGTGCCTTCCCCGCCTTGAGGGCGTTGCCGAGGATGCCGTACTGGTCGTTGGAGATGTTCTTCGTCTGCACCTGGATGTTCGGGTTCTGCTTGTTCCACAGGGCGACGACCTTGTCCATGCCGGGAACGGTGTTCCAGTACTGGAGAGTTACCTTGCCCTTCGCGGGCGAGCAGGCCGGTGCGGATGCCTTGTCCGACGAGGCGGGCGAGGAGCACCCGGCGAGTACGGCGATACCGGTTGCCGCGGCGAGGGCTGCGACGCGAGTGCGCGTGACTGTGTTGCTCATGTTTTCCGATCCCGGGAAACGACTTGCGGCGGATGCTGGGCGGCTTGGAACACGAGGCCGTGAGCGGTAACGTGAGCGCTCACGGGAGCGAAGTGATTCGGAGTCTGCGCCTGGGCGCGGACGAGTGTCAAGGCTCTGGAGTCACACCCATAAGTGGAGGTGAGCGATGGCGTCGTCGGTGACCGGCCCTCGCAGGGTGACGATCGAGGACGTGGCCCGGGCCGCCGGAGTGTCCCGGCAAACCGTGTCGCGGGCGCTCAACGACAAGGGCGAGATCGACGCCTCCACCAAGCAGCGTGTCCTCGACGCCGCCCTCGAACTGGGCTACCGGCCGAGCCGGTTCGCCAGGGGACTCGTCCGGCAGGACACGATCAGCGTCGGGCTCGTGATCCCCGATCTGCTCAACCCGTTCTTCACCGAAGTCGCCGCCGCCGCGCTGGACGCGGCGCGGGCGCGTGGCTGGCACGTCGTCGTGTACGACACCGGTGATCGCATCGAGGAGGAGCGGGGCACGCTCGAGGTCATCGCCTCCCAGGTGGACGCCGTGGTGGGTTACCTGAGCCGGCCGGAGGACGAGATCGACAGGCTGACCCGGGGGCTCCCCGTGGTGCTCATCGACCGGGAGCACCACGCCGAGCGGTTCAGTGCGATCCGGATCGACGGCGAAGCGGGCGTGCACGCCGCGATCAGACATCTGGTCGAGTCGGGCCACCGGCGCATCGGCATGCTCGATCACGCGGCCCGGTCCGAGCCGAGCATCCGCCACAGCTGGTTCCTCGGCGCGATGACCGCCTGCGGTCTCGACGCCGGATCGGTCAGCCGTGCGGACCAGAGCGTCGAGGGCGGCGAGAACGCACTGGAGGAACTCGTCGCCGCCCACCCCGAGGTGACCGCCGTGTTCGCGTTCAACGACATCATCGCCATCGGAGCACTGCGCGCCGCGCGCCGGCTCGGACGGCAGGTCCCCCGGGACCTCGCCGTGATCGGCTTCGACGGCCTCCGGCTCGGAACCCTCGTCGAGCCGCCGCTGTCCACCGTGGCTCTGGACACGCGTGCGCTGGGTGCGCTCGCCGTCGAACAGACCGCCCGGCTGCTGACCGGAAGCGGTCCGCTCAGTCGCGACGAACTGGTGGTCGGGGCTGAACTGCTGCTGCGCGAATCGGCGTAGGCGGCGACGGGAAACCGTCGCCGTCGCCGCTCGATAAGTGTGTGACGAGCGTCACGGTCCTTGGTGCGAACTTCGGTCATCGCCATGCATCTAGTCGGAGTCTGTCACTGGGCGGCTCCGGAGGATCAGGTTTCCGCGGCCACCCATTCCACTTCACCAAGGAATGCTCAATGGGTTATCTGCGCGGATTCATCCCCTGGATCGTCTCCGGCGTCGTGTCGTCCTTCGACTGGCGCTGGGGCGCGACAGGAGGTCTCGTCTCGGGGCTGCTGCTCCTGTTGCAGGACCGCCGTCGCGGGGTGGACCTGGACGCTCTGATCCTGGAGATCAGCACCATCGTGTACTTCGTCGTGGTCGGCACGGTGGCCGTCGCCGACCCGCACTCGGGCCTGGCGGACCACACCGACGTCCTCTCCTTCGCCTGGCTGGCCGTCACGGCCTGGGGGACCCTGGCGATCCGTCGCCCCTTCACGCTGGGCATCGCCAAGCGCCAGACACCCCGCGAGTACTGGGGCATGCCGGAGTTCATCCGGGTCAACAACCACATCACCAGTGCCTGGGGCGCCGGCTTCACCTTCATCGGCGTCAGCCTGGCCGTCGCAGGCGCGGTGGACGCCCCGGTCTGGGTGGGCATCGCAGCCCATGTCGCGGGCCTGGCCGGCCCCGCCGTCTTCACGAAGGTGTACCCCGAGCGGGCCCAGCGGCGCCTTCAGCAGGCCCAGGGCCTGACGTCCGTACCCCAGTAGCCCTGCCCCCTCCTGTGCGACTTCCGCGAGCTCGCACGGCCAAGGACTCACAGTACGAAGGAGCCGGCACATCATGAACACCATCCCCGAAGCAAAGAACGTCGTTCTCGTCCACGGCGGATTCGTCGACGGATCGGGCTGGAAGGGGGTCTACGACCTGCTGCGTGCGGACGGCTACACCGTCACCGTCGTGCAGAATCCCACCCTCTCGCTGGCAGGCGACGTCGCCGCGACGAAGCTGGTCCTCGACGCCCAGGACGGCCCGACCGTACTGGTCGGGCACTCCTACGGCGGCGCGGTGATCTCCGAGGCGGGCAACCACGACAAGGTGACCGCGCTCGTGTACATCGCGGCGTTCGCGCCCGACAAGGGCGAGTCCGTTCTGACCCTCACCTCCAACCCGGCGCCCGGCGCTCCCGTCCCGCCGATCCTGCCCCCCAGCGAAGGGTTCCTCTTCCTGGACAAGGAGAAGTTCGCCGCGTCCTTCGCCGGGGACCTGCCCGTCGGCGAAGCCCAGTTCCTGGCCGACGCCCAGGTGCCCTGGGGCATGGAGGCCCTGGAGGGGACGGTCACCCGGCCCGCCTGGCGCAGCAAGCCGAGCTTCTACCTGGTCGCCACCGACGACCGCATGATCCCGCCGCCGGTCCAGCGCACCATGGCCGAGCGGGCCGGCGCGACGGTGGCCGAGACCGGCGGCAGCCACGCCGTGTACGTGTCCGAGCCCGGCGAGGTCGCCGCGCTCGTCACGAAGGCCGCTTCGGGAGCCACCGCGTGAGCGACCCGGGCAAGGAAAGCACCATGACCGAAGAGACGACTCTCCCCCTGTACCTCCGGGGCCGCTTCGCCCCGGTCCCCGAGGAGCACTGCGCGTCCGGTCTCACCGTGCGCGGCTCCCTTCCGCCGGAGCTGGACGGCCGCTATCTGCGCAACGGCCCCAACCCGCTGCCCGGCGAGGACAAGGGCCACTGGTTCACCGGCCCCGGCATGCTCCACGGCATCCGGCTGCGCGACGGGCGCGCCGAGTGGTACCGCAACCGGTGGGTCCGCACCAGGGAGTTGGAGGGACATCCCTTCATCCGCGAGGACCTCACCGTCGACCTGGCCGCGACGCCCGCCAACACGCACGTGATCCGGCACGCCGACCTTGTGCTGGCCCTGTGCGAGGCCGGCCTTCCCTACTGGGTCACCCCGTCACTGGAGACGGTCGGACCGTACGACTTCGAGGGACGGCTGACCACGTCGATGACCGCCCACCCCAAGGAGGACCCGGTCACCGGCGAACTACACCTGTTCGGGACCGGTTTCGCCCCGCCCTACCTCACCTACCACCGGGTCACCGCCGAGGGACGACTGCTCGACAGCCGGCCGATCGAGGTGCCGGGCACGACGATGATGCACGACTTCGCCATCACCGAGCACCACATCGTCTGGATGGACCTGCCCGTCGTGTTCGCCCCCGGACTGGCCGGACACGGCGGCATGCCCTACGGGTGGGACGAAGGGTACGGCGCACGGCTCGGCATCATGTCCCGCACGCCCGGCAGCACCGATGTGCGCTGGTACGAGATCGACCCCTGCTACGTCTTCCACGTCGGCAACGCCTACGAGGACACACAGGGACGCATCGTGCTGGACGCGGTGCGCTACGACCACCTCGGCTTCCGGCACGCCTGGGGCGACATCGGCGGGCCCAACGGCCCGAACGGCCCGGCCGGCGTGCTGGAGCCCGGCCACTCCGAGGCACCCGCCGTCCTGCACCGCTGGACCCTGGACCCGGCCATCGGCCGCGTCACCGAGTGCGAACTGGACGACCGCGCCGCCGAGTTCCCCACGCACAACGAGACCCTCACCGGGCGCGAGAACCGCTACCTGTACACGGTGTCCGGTGACGGCATCGCCAAGCACGACCTCACGCGCCGGACCAGTCACGTCCATGAGACGCCCGGCAGCCGCCATGCCGGCGAGGCGGTCTTCGTACCGGCGGCGGACGGCACCGGCGAGGACGAGGGCTGGCTCCTGTCGCTCATCTCGAACGACGACGGTGAGGCCGGGGAACTGCTCGTCCTCGACGCCGCGGAACTCTCCGTCCAAGCAGTGGTGGAACTGCCGTATTCCGTCCCGGCCGGCTTCCACGGCAGCTGGCTGCCGGAACGCGCCGACGACGCCTAGAGGATAGTTTTCCCAAAGGTACGCCGGGGTCCTCCCCGGCGTACCTTCCTCTCTGCGAGAGTCCCCCCACACGGTTCGCGATGCGTGGCACGGAGGCGTTCCAACCATGGTGTCCCCCGTTCCTCCCACGGATGAGGAACTCACCCGCAGGGCCCAGTCCGGTGAGACTGCGGCCCTCGGGCTGTTGCTGGCCCGCCATCAGGCACCGATGCGGGCCGTGGCGCTGAGCCTGCTCGGCTACGGCCCCGACGCGGAGGACGCGGTGCAGGACGCCGCGCTGACCGCGCTTCAGCGCATCGGCGATGTACGCGATCCAGCGGCCGTGGGAGCGTGGCTGCGGGCGATCGTGCGCAACACCTCCCGCATGCGCCTGCGCGCCACTCGGGAGACGCCCGGCCTGGACGGTCTCGACGGCCGTCACCTGCGCGACCAGGGGGCGTCGCACCCGGAGCAGTGCATCGAGCAGCACGCGATGCGGGACTGGATCTGGCACGCGGTGGAGGCGCTGCCCCCGCATCTCCGGCTGGTCACGATGCTCCGCCACTTCAGCGGCATCAGGTCCTACCAGGAGATCGCCGCCGCCTGCGAGATACCGGTCGGCACGGTACGCAGCCGCCTGAACCAGGCCAAGGGAAAGATGGCTCAGGCACTGCTGTCGACGGCCACGCACGCGCACGACGACGTCTCGGTTCTCACCGAGGACAGCCGGCACGAGGCCGTGGCGACCTTGGAGGCGTCCGAGCGCGGCCCGCTGCCCCAGGACATATCCGAGTTGTGGCCGAAGGAGAGCAAACTCGTCGGCCGGCTCAGCACGCCCGGGGAACACACCCATCCCACCCCCGTCCTGCGACAGACCCTGGAAAAGGGCGTGCGTCATAACCTGCGGCACGTGGTGGCCAGCCGCGACATCACCATCTGGGAAATGAATCTCACCAACCCCGTCGGCACCACCGACCCCTGTCCGTCGACCCTCGCCTGGCTCATGTTCCGCGAGAAGAGAAGAGTCAGGGAACTCCGGCTGATCTGGCCCGAGCCGCCGCGGTGAGCCGCATGGACGGGGACGGTCCCGTCAGGTCCGGTCCGTTGTGTCACGGCGTCGCAGTTCGAGCAGCAGGGCCTGCTCGGGGTTCAGATTCGGCATGGGCAGGCCTGCGACCGTGAGGACCGAGCCGGGCAGGGTCAGCCGGCCGTCGAGCGCTGCGGACAGCCAGGCGGGGCCGGATGTCTGGTGGAAGGACGGCAGGCCCAGCTCGGTGCGCACCCGCACCCGATAGGTCGCCTCGTGAGCGAGACCGGGCAGCTGTACTCGCCCGTACTGGCCCTCGGGCGAGGTGGCCACCCGGGCCCAGCAGTAGAGCGCCGCCGACTGGTCCTCGGCCACGACTCCGTACAGCAGCGTCGACTCGCCGGCGAGGTCGGCGCGGACGGTACGGCCGCCGTGGAGCAGGGGACGCAGTTCGCGGTGGAGCGCGGTCCAGGCGGTGAGCCGGGCGAGTTCCTCGGAGGAACAGCGGGTGAGGTCCTGCTCGATGCCGGCGTGCCCGAACAGGGCGGTGGTCAGCCGCAGCATGTCGGAGCTGACACGGGCGGTCGTGTGACTGGTGCCGGGGCCCACGTGGGTGCCGATCAGTTCGGGCGGCAGCAGTTGTGCGGTCCAGCGCTGGATGGCCTGGCGCTCCACCGGGTCGTTGCAGTCCGAGGCCCATATCCGGTCGGTGTGCGCCAGGATGCCCAGGTCCACCCGGCCGCCCCCGGCGGCGCAGCTCTCGATCTCGAGCGCGGGGTGACGTTGCTTGAGGGCGTCGATCAGGCGATAGAGGGCGCGTACCTGTGCGTGCGCCACGGGGCGGTCGGTCGTGCCGTGCACGGTCTCGTGGAGTTCCCGGTTGTGGTCCCACTTGAGGTAGGCGATGCCGTACTTGTCCACCAGGGCGTCGAGTGAGTTCAGCAGGTAGTCCCAGGCATCGGGGTTGGACAGATCCAGTACGTGCTGATGACGGGCGGACGGGCCGATCCCGCGGGCCGGGCCGAGCACCCAGTCGGGATGGTCGCGGGCCAGATCGGAGTCGAGGTTGACCATCTCCGGTTCGACCCACAGCCCGAACTCCATGCCCAGCGACCGCACATGGTCCACCAGCGGGGTCAGCCCCTCGGGCCACACCACGGGGTCGACGGTCCAGTCTCCCAGCCCGGCGTCGTCCGAGCGGCGCCCGCGAAACCAGCCGTCGTCCAGCACGAAGCGCTCGACACCGACCTCGGCGGCCTTGTCGGCCAGCCGCAGCAGCCGGTCCAGGTCGTGGTCGAAGTACACCGCCTCCCAGCTGTTGAGGATGACCGGGCGGGGACGGCGCGGGTGGGTGGGCCGGGCCCGCAGCAGGGCGTGGAAGCGGTCGGCGAGGCCGTCGAGCCCCTGGTCGGACCAGCCGAAGTGACACACCGGCGTGGTGTAGGACTCGCCGGGACGGAGCCGGATCTCCCCGGCCCGCAACAGTTCGCCGCCGCCCAGCACCGCGGCGTGGGCTCCGGCGCCCTCCGGCAACTGCTCGACCAGATACCGCTGGTCGCCGCTCCAGGCCACGTGCACGGCCCAGACCTCCCCGGTACGGAAGCCGAACCCGGGCACGCCGACCGTCACGAGGTAGGGCGAGTCCAGGCCGGGCTTTCCCCGGCGAACCTCCCGGTTGTGGGTGCCGAAGCCCAGCGGGCGCCGTTGGGGGGAGCGTTCCCGGCTCCATTTGCCGGTGAAGTCCAGGATCTCCGCGGCCCGCCGGGGCAGCGGCAGCATCGTCGTGACCTGCGCCAGGTCGTACGGTGCCGGGTCGGCGTCCGGTCGGCGGCCGACCGTCGTCCGCACGCCCAGCACCCCGGAGGGCTCCAGCACGTGGGTGACGGTGATGTCCAGGCCGGCTCCGGGGTCGGTGAGACGCAGGGACAGCTCCCCGCCCTCGGCCTGCGGGCGGTACGAGGTCTCGGCCAGGCTCAGCCTGGGCGCGGTGAAGGCGCCGGCCAGATGACCCTCGTGGGCCGGTGTGCCGGACCAGCCGTCCGCCTCGGTGGGCCAGACGGTGAACCGGCGCGGGATGTCGATGGAGTTGTTGAGCACGGCGGGTTCGCCGGTCAGGGCGAGCGCCGCCAGGGCGTCCTGCGACAGGTCGCCCGGATCGGCCCCCCAGTGCAGGACTCTGGGCACCGGCTCGGTGAGCTCCACGACGAGTGCGGTGCCTGCCGCGCGCAGGATGTGGATCCGCGCCGTGGTGTCCGACATGCAGAGTCCTTTCCTTTCGCCCGGCCCGCCGGACGGACCCGGTTCAGGCGGGCCCGTCCGGCGGACCGGGCTGGGGTTGCGGAGGGGCAGGGTCACTTCTTGGCGAGCAGTTGCTTGCTCTGATTCTGCATCTCGGTGAAGACGGAGTTGTTCTTCTGGCCGGCGAAGTAGGCCTGGAACAGGGGCTGAAGCGTGTCCTGGAGGGCGGCGCCGTTGCCGTAGACGGGGGCCGGGTAGAGGACCTTGTCCTTCATCATGTCCGTGAAGACGGACAGGTTCACGCCCGTCTTGGCCAGCGCCTTGGCCGAGGCGTCCATGGCGGCCGGGATCGACGGGAAGAAGGTGCCGGTCAGCGACGCCTTGGACTGGCAGGCCTCGCTGCCCATGTACGAGACCCACTTCCACGCCAGGTCGGGGTTCTTGGTGCCGGCCCAGATGTTGTTCCCGTTGGAGTTGCTCAGCACGGCCCGGGTCTTGCCGTCGGGGCCGTAGGGGGTGGGAGCGATGCCGACCTTGAGGCCGGGGATCTTCACGAAGGTCGCGGCCTCCCACGAACCGGCGGTCTCCATGGCGACCTTGCCGGAGGAGAGCAGGTCGACGTCACTGACGCTGTCGGTGAACTGCCCGATCTTGGGCGCGTAGCCCTTGTCGGTCAGGGAGCGGATCCAGTCCATGGTCTTCACGAACCGCGGGTCGCTGTAGTTGAACACCGTCGGCCAGGTGGGCTTGTCGGGCAGACGCCAGCCCGTGGTGTTCACCAGCGGACTCCAGGTGAACTGGCCGGTGAAGTCCTTGGACGCGATCTGCCCGTACCCGTAGGTCTTGACGTGGGACTTGTCGAAGGCCTTCTCGTCGCCGCGGCGTCCCTTTGTGTCGATCGTCAGGTGGGCGATCATCTTGCCCAGCGTGCCGCCGTTGTCGGGGTTCCAGTTCAGCGAGTCGACGTCCTTCTCGGTGTACCCGGCCTTCTTCAGGGCGTCCTCGTTGAAGTAGACGCCGGTCGCCGCCCAGTCCAGGGGCAGGGCGTACTGCTTGCCGTCGGTGTACTTCCAGGCGCCCACGCCGACCGAGAACCGGGACAGGTCGAACTTGTCCTTGGCGATGAAGTCGTCCATCGCCAGCAACTGGTGCTGGGAGGCGTACGCCTGGAAGAACTGGACGCTGTTCTGGAAGGCGTCCGGTGCGTTGCCGGCCACGAACCCGGCGGTCAGCTTGGTGAAGTAGTCGTTCACGTTGTACTGCGTGATCTTCACCTGGACGCCGGGGTTGGCCTTCTCGAAGTCCGTGGCGCACACCTTGTACGCGGCGGCCTGCTTGTCGTCCCAGGTCCACCAGTTGACGGCCTTGGAGGAACCACCGCCGGAGGAGGAGCCGTTGCAGGCGGAGAGGACCGCCGCCAGGGTGAGCGTGGCACCCAGGGCCACCGTCTTTCGAACTCCCTTGATTCTTCTCATCGTTCCTTCTTTCGGGATGACGCGGTGGGTGCGGGGGACGGCAGCACCGCCGGATGGGACGACGTCTTGAGCAGCGCGCCGAACGCGCTGAGAGCGATGGCCAGGTCTTCGGGACCGCCGGCGTCGTGGCCGTTGAACTCCCACAGGCGCAGTTCCTTGGGGCCGGCGTACGCGTGGTACGCGGCGATGGCGGTGACCGGCGGGCAGACCTCGTCGCGCAGCCCGGCGGAGAACCAGGCCGGGGCGGTCGCACGGCGGGCGAAAGCGAGCCCGTCGAAGTAGCTCAGGGTGTCGAAGGTCTGCTCCACCCGGTCCCGGCGGGCGGCCAGATAGCCGACGATCTCGGCGTAGGGATCCGCGTCGGCGAGGCGGGTGGCCTGCCGGATGTCGCACAGGAACGGCGCCTGGAAGTGCGCGGCCCCCAGGCCCGGGACCAGTCCGGCGACCGCGAGGGCGATGCCGCCGCCCTGGCTGGGACCGACGACGGCGACCCTGGCCGGGTCGACGAGGTCGGTGCGGCCGCGCAGGGCCTCGACGGCGCGTACGGCGTCGGTGAACACCCGCCGGTAGACGTAGGTGTCCTTGTCCTCGATGCCGCGGGTGAGGAAGCCGGGATGGGCGGGCCCGCTGCCGACCGGGTCGGGCGTGGCGCCCCCGCCGGCCCAGGCGCCGCCCTGCCCACGGGCGTCCACCAGCAGGTGGGCGTATCCGGCGGACGCCCACAGCAGATCCTCGACGGGAGCGCCGCGCCCGCTGCCGTAGCCGTGGAACTGGACGACGGCGGGCAGCGGTCCGGTCCGGTGCCGGGGAACCCGGAGCCAACCGTGGACCGGGTGGCCGCCGAAGCCGGGGAAGGCGGCGTCGAACACGTCGACCGTCTCCAAGCCGGTGGCGACCTCCGTCAGCTCCAGCGCGGCCTCCTGCCGGGCGCGGGTCTCGGCGAGCGTGCCCTTCCAGAAGGCGTCGAAGTCGGCGGGCTCCCGGTAGGCGCTGCGGTAGGCGAACAGCTCGGGGACGTCCTGCTCGGTCAGCATGGCACGGCCTCCCCTCGGGGCCGCAGCTCGGCGTCGAGCTCGACCTGGTGGCCGACCGGGAGACGTATCTCGCTCACGCGGTCGTGGTGACGGATCCGGACGGCCTCCTCGGCGTCACCGGCGAGCCTGCGCACGGTCACCCTCGTCGGGGTGCCGTCGGCCCAGGTGAAGTCGACCGCGAGGCCGCCACGGCAGCGCAGGTCCGTGGCCTCGCCGTCCGGCCACTGCGCGGGCAGGGCCGGCAGCAGGTGCAGGGTGCCGGTGTGGCTCTGGAGCACCATCTCGGCGATGGCGGCCATGAAGCCGTAGTTGCCGTCGATCTGGAAGGGCGGGTGGGTGGAGAAGAGGTTGGGCAGCAGCCCGCCCCACCGGGAGCCGTCTACGGGGGCGTCGACCGCGGAGTCGCCGTCGAGCGGCCGGGCGGCCTCCAGCAGGAGTGAGCGTGCCGACGCGGCGTCGTGCAGCCGTGCCCGCAGGGCGATCTTCCAGGCCCACGACCATCCCATGGCGCCGGGACCTCGACGGTCCATCGACTTCCGTGCGGCATCGGCCAGTTCGGGCGTGGTGCCGGGATCGATGAGACCGAGGGGGTGTACGGCGACCAGGTGGGAGACATGACGGTGGTGCGGGTCGGCCTCGGTCAGGTCCTCGGCCCACTCCTGCAACCGGCCTTCCGCCGATATCCGCAGCGGGCGCAGGCGGGGCAGCGCGGTGCGTATCTCGTCGGCGAGCGGCATGTCCAGACCCAGCAACTCGACTGCCCTGAGAGCCCGTTCGAAGGTTGCCCGGGTCAGTGCCAGGTCCATCGCCGAGGAGCGGGTCAGGGACCTCGGAGTGCCGTCGACGAGGAAGAGGTTCTCGGGGGAGGTGGACGGCAGGGTGTCCAGGAAGCCCGTGCCGTCGTCGACGAGCCAGTCGAGGAGGAACTCGGCGCAGCCGCTGAGCAGCGGCCACGCCCGCTCGCGCAGGAAACCGAGGTCGCGGGTGAACTCGTAGTGGTCCCACAAGTGCTGGGACAGCCAGGCGCCTCCCATCATCCACAGCGCCCACGAGGGGTTGCCGTGACCCATGCCGACCGGCAGCGCCCATCCCCACGGGTCGGTGTTGTGGTGTGCCACCCAGCCTCGGGCACCGTACAACTCCCGTGCCACCGGGGATCCTTGGGTGGCCACACGGTCGAGCAGGTCGAACAGGGGCTCGTGGCAGGAACTCAGACCGGCCGTTTCTGCGCCCCAGTAGTTCATCTGCGTGTTGATGTTGATGGTGTAGTTGGACGACCAGGCGGGGCGCAGGTCGGCGTTCCAGATGCCCTGGAGGTTGGCCGGGGGGCCGGCGTGCGGGCGGGACGCGGTGGCCAGGAGAAGGCGGCCGAGCTGGAACAACGTGGTGGCGGTCAGGAGTTCGTCGTTGCCGCCGAGGATGTCGCGGGCCACGTCGTAGGTGCCGGAGCGGCGCGGTCCGATGCGCAGGGAGGTGCCGCCGAGCAGGCCGCGCACGTCGGCCTCGTGGTTCTCGAGCAGGCGGTCGGCGCCCTGCACGATGGCCCGCTCGGCGGTGTGGCTCGCGGTGGACAGGTGGGTGGCGCGGTCCGCGGTGCGCTCCCCGCGCCAGTGGCGGTCGGCGTCGGTGGAGCTGGCGAGGGTGATCAGGACGTGGGAGGCGTCGGCGACGAGCAGGCTTCCGTGGGCCACGCTCACCTCGCCGTCGGTGTGCAGGGCGAGGGAGAGGGCGCCGAAGGGGTCGTAGCCGTCGAGCGGACCGTCGGCGTAGCGCAGGGGTTCGGCGACACCGGGCTCGTGGGCGGGCGCGCCGTCCACCGGTATCTCCATCCCCAGGGTGAGGCTGCTCGATGTGGCCGAGCGGTGGACCTCGCGCAGTGGGGTGGACAGATCGACGGCCAGGTCCACGGCGCCGTCGGCCACGTCCAGCGTCGCGCACAGGGTGCCGGTGACGGCGTCTGCCCAGACCCGGCGGTGGACCGCGGCCGTGCCGAGGCCGAAGCTGTCCTCGGCCACGGCGGTGTCGAGGTTGAGGGTCCTGCCGTGGTAGCCGGCCTCCTTTCCGCCGGTCACGGTCAGGTACAGGTCGGCGTAGGGGAGGTACTCCTGGCTGTAGGGCCCCTCGAAGGTCATCAGCAGTGCCTCGGCCCGGTCCTGGTCGCCGGCGCGGAGAGCGGCGCGGACCTCTTCGAGCCGCTGCGGGCCGGCGCCCGCCGCGCGGACCGCGGCGAGGGCGGCGGCCGGGCCGCCGGGGGTGCCGGACCACACGGTGGAGTCGTTGATCTGGATACGGGACCGGCCGGGGCCGCCGAAGACCATCGCGCCGACCCGGCCGTTGCCGACGGGGGCGGCCTCGGCCCAGGTGGCCGCGGGCGCGGGCCACTTCAGCACCAGGTCGCTGGGAGGCATGGCTGTGCCCTCCGATCGTGCTGTAAAGCCGGTCACTTGAGGCCGGAGAAGCCGATGGAGTTGACGATGCGCCTGCCGAAGACGATGAACAGCAGCAGCATCGGCAGTGCGGCGACCAGGGCGGCGGCCATCAGACCGGCCCAGTCGGGGGCGGCCTGCGGTGAGGACTGCTTGAAGACACCGAGCGCGAGGGTGAGCGGCTGCACGTCCTGGCTGTTGGTGATCAGCAGCGGCCAGAAGTAGTCGTTCCAGGCGTTGACGAACATCAGCAGCGACACGGTCGCGATGGGCGCGGACGACATCGGCAGGATGATCCGGAAGAAGATCCGCAGGGGGCCCGCGCCGTCGAGGATGGCGGCCTCCTCGACCTCGGTGCTCAGGCCCAGCATGAACTGCCGCAGGAAGAACAGTGTGAACGCCTGGAAGAGAGCTCCGGGCAGGATCAGTCCGGCGAAGGTGTTCGTCAGCCCGAGGTCTTTGACGAAGACGAAGTTGGGCAGCAGCGTGAAGACGGTGGGCACCATCAGCGCGGTGATGAGGATGTTGAACACCAGGTTGCGGCCGCGCCAGTGCAGTCGGGAGAACGCGTAGGCGCCGGCCGCGGAGAACAGGACGATCAGCACCGTCTGCACGGATGCGTAGATCAGTGAGTTGCGCAGGTAGAGCGCGATGTCGATGGTGGCGCCGGAGCCGCCCTGGGCCTGGGCCTCGGCGGTGGAGGCGATGCCCAGGACCCGTTCGAAGGCGCCCCAGGTGAAGCCCACCGGCAGCGGCGCGGAAGGGTTCGTCGCCAGTTTGTAGTTGTTCGACAGCGCGGTGCGCAGGATCCAGTAGAAGGGGAAGAGGGTGACCAGGACGATGACGCCGAGGTAGATCCAGGCCACGATCCTGCCGGGCGAGACACGGCGGGAGTCCTTCCGGGGCCGGCGGTGTGCGGTGGCCGCCCGGCCGGGTGCGAGGGTGACTGCCATGACGGCCTCCTTCAGCTCAGGTCGGATTCGTTGGCGCGGGCAAGCCGCAACTGGGTGAAGGTGACCGTGATCAGCAGGGCGAACAGGGCCAGCGACATGGTGGCGGCGTAGCCGAAGTCGAACTGCCGGAACGCCTTGCTGTAGATGTACATCTGAAGCACGTTGGAGGCGTTGGCGGGGCCGCCCTGGGTGGTGACCTGCACGATGTCGAACACCTGGAACGAGTTGATCACTGTCAGGACGACCACCATGACCAGGATGGGACGCAGCAGCGGCACCGTCAGTCGGCGGAACATCTGCACCTCGCCGGCGCCGTCCACGCGGCCGGCCTCGTAGATGGTGGCCGGGATGGTCTGGAGCCCGGCGAAGATCAGCAGGGCGTAGTAGCCCATCCACTTCCAGACGCTGATGGCGGCGAGGGAGGGGATGGCCCAGCCGCTGCTGCCGAAGAAGAGGATGGAGTGGCCGGTCAGGTGTTTGAGCACGATGCTGATGACACCGAGGGACGGGTCGAGCATCCACTGCCAGACCAGGGCGGCGATGACGTTGGAGATCAGGAACGGCAGCAGGATCACGCCGCGCAGCAGCGACGAGCGGGTCACCCGGTGCAGCACCACGGCCGTCACCAGGGAGACCAGGGTGCCGAAGAGGACGGACAGGATGACGAAGTAGACGGTGACGAGCAGGGAGTGCCAGAAGACGTCGTCGCCGAGCAACTCGTGGAAGTTGGCCAGTCCCACCCAGTTCGGCGGGGTGAGGACGTGGAAGTCGGTGAAGCTGAGGTAGATGCCGCGGAGCGTCGGATAGGCGAAGAAGACCGCGAATCCGGCGACGGCGGGGAGGATCAGCAGGAGTGCGACCGGCAGGTCGTGGCGACGGGCCGCCATGGACCTGGTCGGGGTGTAGCGGCCCGGCTTGCGGGCCGCACGGTTCTTACGGACGTGGGGGGTTGGGCCGGAGGCGGTGGCCGTGGTGGTCACCGCGGCGGACGGCGGTGTGGCCGGCGTCGTGGGCTTGCCCTGTGATGTGACCACCACGGCACTCTCCTCGGGTGTCAGACGGGTGGAACGCTGGTCGGGTTCGGACAGGGGGTCAGAGGGTGATCCGGTCCACGTCGGCGGCGTAGTCCGAGGGGTTGCCGAAGGTGATCGTGTACTCGCCGGCCTTCAGCGGCACGGGCACGGTGATCGACTGCGCGTGGCCCCAGTCGTTGTCGTTGGTGCCGGGCAGCGGCACCTGGAAGGACGTGCCGCCCGCGGTGACGACCATCGTGCGGCTGGAGTCACCGTCGACGTAGTCGAGCTTCATCAGGTACGTGCCGTCCCGGGGCGCGGTGACGTGGTTGATCGCCACCGATCCGTCGCCGCCGAGGTTGCCGACCTTCTTACCGCCCGAGCACTCGGTGCAGTCGTTGACGGAGGTGTTGCCGCTGAGGGTGTTGCCGGAGGCCTCGGCCTCGTAGGAGACCGGCCCGCCGGCCGCCGGTGTGGTGACGTCGACCGCCTTGCTGGGGGCGGACTTGCGGCCCCTGGCGTCATGGGCGACCACGGTGAAGGAGTAGCCGGTGCCGGCCTTGAGGCCGTTCAGGGTGGCGGAGGTGCCGGTGACGGTGGCCGCCTTCGAACTGCCCGCGTAGACGTCGTAACCGGTGGTCTTGGTACCGGAGTTCACCGCGTCCCAGGCGAGCGAGACGCTGGTGTCCGTCGACGCGGTGCCGTGGACGGCGAGCGGGACGCCCGGGTGGGTGCCGGTGCTGCTCGGCGTGATGCGCAGCAGACGCGAGCCGTGCGGCGCCAGGCTGGCGGTGAAGTGGCCGCCGACCGAACCGAGGTTCTTGCGGCTCCACAGGTCGCGGACCGCGGCCTTGCCGCTGATGCCGAGGTCGCTGAAGTCGGCGGTCACGTCGGAGTAGCCCTTGCCGAGGTTGAACAGGCCCACGGTGTAACTGCCGTCGGCGTTGCGGGCGTACCAGACCTGCTGCGGGGTCTTCTGGTCGACCGGCCTGGCCGGGTTGCCCGCCTGGTCGACCGCGAGGACCTCGTCGTTGGTGAGCAGCTTCAATCCGTAGGAGTCGAGCTTGGTGAGGTCGTCACCGATGTACAGGGGGGCGGACTCGATGGCCCACAGCGTCATGTAGCTCTGCCGCTCGACGTTGTTGATGCCGTCCATGACGCCGGCGCCCACATCGAGGGAGTCGAGGTTGTTCCAGTGTCCGGGGCCGGCGTCGTCGATCCACTGCACGACGTCGTTCCAGCGCGCCTTCACGGAGTTGTTCCAGGTCACCAGCGTGTCGCAGTAGCACTCGACGTCGGTGTCGATCCGCCAGCCGTTGGAGTTGGCCTTCCAGACGTCGGCCTTCTTGTGGCTGAGCGACCAGGACAGGACGAACTGGATGGGACGGCCGGTGTTCTGGAGCGCGGTGTGCCATGCCTTGACGTCGGGGACGTTGTTGTGCGCCTCGTCGCCCTGGTTCGAACCGGGGCCGACCCCGTCGATCTTGAGGAAGTCCACGCCCCAGGAGGCCAGTACGTCGGCCTCGGACCGGATGTACTTGGTGGTGCAGGGGCTTGAGAAGTTCAGCTGGTAGGAGACGTTGTCCCAGCCGCTGGTCTTGCGCAGGTCCGGATAGACGATGTCCTTGGTGGTGCAGCCGGGGGCGCCGTAGATGGGCGTCTTGCCGTCGTTGTAGGCGTCCTGGTAGAGGCCCACGGCCAGATAGAGGCCGAACTTCAGCCCTTTGCGGTGCAGTTGGTCCCCGAGGTACTTCATGCCGTGCGGGAACTTCGTCGGGTTCGCGGTCGGCCGGGCGTAGGCGTCGCCCTTGGCGTCGTTCCAGCCGGCGTCCACGTTCACGTAGTCGTAGCCGTGGGACTTCAGCTTGGCGGACAGGACGTCGGCCTGCTGAAGGACGTGCGACTCGGTGAGCCAGTCCCCGCCGTAGCCGGGGAAGTTGGTGGATTCGACGCTCCAGGTGCTGTAGCCCATGTAGGGCTTGGCCGCCACGACGGGCGTGGTGCTGCCGGCGGACGCCTGGGCCCCCGTGGCGTCCGATGGGGTGGCGGCCCGCGCGGCGGCGGGCACGGCGAGCGCCACCGTGAGCGCGGCGAGGCAGGTGAGGGTTCTGAGACGTGCGGGTCGAGCTGGACGAGCCATGGATGTACTCCGTCAGTGCGCGACTGCGGGCGGTTTCCCGCCCGAGGAATCGAAAGGTGGGGAGCCTCTCGGTGGTGGTCGTCCCGCAACAACACCGAGGGGATCTCTGGGACCAACGGGGGAGTGGGTGGGGGCCACGCTCCTCTCCGGTGCGGAACCGTCCCGTCCGCTCCGGCGAGGAGTGCGGCGAATGTAGGCGCGGTTTCCTTCCAACGTCAACATAATCGACGAACAGAAATCTCTGGACTCCGCACAGTTGGGGCCTGGGTTTCGGCCAGACGACGCCGAATGACCTGCCATTTCAGGCCATGGGGTGGAGCGATCTCGCTCTTGAATTACTTTCCAAAGGAAAGGTAAGGTCGCCGCATGACCCTCGCCGACCAGCCGCCCGCGGCCGCTCTGGTCTTCCAGACCCTGCTCCAGCTCGGCCCGATGAGCCGTGCCGAGATCGGCCGGCGGACCGGGCTGACACCGGGAGCCGTCACCAAGGTGGCCACCCCGCTGATGGCCGACGGCTGGATCACCGAGGTGGGCCGGCCCACCTCGGAGCGGACCAACGGCCGCCCGGCGACGCTGATCGCCGTTCGGGCGGAACGCGCCCTGTTCGCCGGCGTGAAGGTCACGGGGGAGGAACTCATCGGCGTACTGGCCGACTTGACGGCCCAGCCGCTGGCCTCCCGGCGGGTGCCCCTCGGCTCGCGGGACGTGGGCAGCGTGGTGCTGGCGATCGCCCGGCTGGTGGACGAGCTGCGGGCGGCGGCAGGTCTGGAACGAGCCGATTCGCTCCATGGTGTCGGCGTCACGATCTCAGGCGACGTGGACAGCCAGCTGGGGACGGTCCAGTACTCACCCTTCCTCAACTGGCGCCGCGTGCCGCTCGCCCAACTGGTCGAGTCGGCCACCGGAACCCCGACGGTCATCGAGAACGACGTACGGGCCCTGACCGTGGCCGAGCAGTGGTTCGGCGCGGGCGCCGGTCTGTCCACCTTCGCTCTGGTCACCGTCGGCGCAGGTATCGGCGCGGGACTCTCCATCGGCGGCCGGGTGGTGTCCGGCGCGCACGGCGTGGCGGGCGAGGTCGGGCACCTGCCGGTGAGCGGCGTCGAGCGTGTCTGCACCTGCGGCAACACCGGCTGCGTCGAGGCGGTCGCCTCCACCCACGCGATCACCGAGCAGGCCCGGCAGGCCACCGGCGACCCGCGACTGACCATGGACGAGGCGGTGCGCCTCGCACACGCCGGAAATCCCGCCGTTCGGTCGGTCTTCGCCCGCGCCGGACATGCCGTGGGCCTGGGGCTGGCCTGCGTGGCAAACCTCATCGGCCCGGAACGGATCATCATCTCCGGCGAGGGCGTGGCCTCCTATGACCTGTTCGCCGACCACATCCGGCAGACCTTCGTCGACCACGCGTTCGGTGCCGCCGTGGACTGCGATCTCGTGGTCCGCCCACTGCCGTTCGAGGAGTGGGCGCGCGGTGGGGCCGCGGTCGCGGCGCAACGCGTCTTCGTTCCCGCCAGGTAGCAGGCGACCGGGTCAGCCGCTGTGTGAGACGGTCAGCCCGTAGAAGGCGACGCGGGCGCCGTTCGTGGTGCTGTCGGAGGACGACTGGTTGTACGAACCGGCCTTGAAGTACTGCTTGTACGAGAAGAAGGACGACGGGATGGGGTAGTGCGTGGTGCTGCCGTTGACCGTCAGGTCGATGGTGTCGCCGCCGGAGACGGCGATAGTGTACGTCCAGGTCTTGCCGACGGAGACATGGCCGACGGTGTGCAGCGTCTGGCCGCCGGCGGGGGAGTTCTCGGTGCCGAGGACGATGTCGCCGCTCGACCGGTAGTAGAGCTCCACCAGCGGCTTGGTGGAGGAGCCGCCGGTGCCGAGGTGGATCTGGCCGACGCACACGTTCTTGGTCACCGACACGACGCGCAGGGTGGCGTTCAGCCTGTGACTGCCGCTGAGGGACCAGTTGGCGGCGCTGCCGCTGCGGTTCATCTCTCGCAGTTCGGAGCGGGCGTAGTTGGAGTTGGGTGTGGTGACGCCCTTCTCCGGCGCCCAGAAGGTCATCGCGCCGTCGCGTGTGTCGGTGTAGAAATACGCGTCCTGGTACCCGTTCGCGCCCTGGAGGCGGGAAGAGGGGATGGTGGTCGGGGAGCCGGGGGAGCCGACGGGCTCCTGGAGCTCCCACACGGACAGGTCGAAGTTGCCGCCGGGCGCCTTGCCGGGGTCGGCGGCGGTGGCGTCGCCGGTGCTCAGCACGGCGAGTGCACCGAAAACGGCCGTGACGGTGACGCCGGCCAGGACTTTGGAGCGGATCATGGCATGACCTGCCTTCCTTGGCGTTCATGTACGTGAATGGAATGCTCGTCCGTGAACTGGATGCGGTGCGGCAGAACCTAAAGGTCTGAACCATTCACGTCAAGAGGGTGCGGCTGGGCCGGCCCTGGGCTGGTCGCACCGACCCTGTCGCACCCTCAGAGCTCATGGCGCACGTCATGGCGTTCCGGTGGGCGGGGTTGTGCGCGAGTGTGTACAGCCGGGTGGTCGTCGGCTGGTCCGCGGTGAAGACGATCAGCTGGTCACGCGTGCGGCCTGCACCGCCGGAGCAGTCGGCGCCGGGCGAGATGATGACGGACCGGCTACGAGCGATCCGTACCCGCGACCGAACTTTGCATGCTCACGACAAAAGCGCCCGGGCTCCCGGTCGCCCGCGCGACCATCCAGCGGAAACGGGTTCACGTACAGGGGCAAAGCCGCCCCTCGTCAGCGTGCTGGACGCTGCCGAGGGGCGGTCTTCTGGTGTCAGCCTTCCGCTGTGGCGGCGTCAGGCATTGGGGTCGAAGGGGATGCCGGACGGCATGGAATGGGCGAGGGCGTACTCGAAGTCGCCATCCTTGATCTTGATCGTGGCGTCACCGAAGTCGGCGCTCATGAGCTTGTCGCGGTAGCCGGCCGGATAGCCGTTCCAGCCCACCAGGCGGGGGTAGAACCAGCCGCCCGTGGCGTTCTCCGGTGGCTCGTCGCCCGAGTTGGCGAAGCGGAAGTCGTGGGTCGAGATGCCGTCCTTGTGGTAGACGATCTTCGGGTGGGTGCCGTCGAAGCGGACGGCCGAGGCGGCCGCCACCTGGTAGCTGGTGTGCTGGGACACCGACACGTACTGCACCTGGTTGTTGTTGATCCACACCACCACGTGCTCCCAGTCGTGCCTGTGCCCGATGGCCGCGGGCCCGAGAGTCGCCTGGTCCTTCTCGAAGTAGCTGGCGTACATCACGGCGCACCAGCCGTTGTTGCACTTCTCGCGGGAGTACGTGTTGGCGTTGGCCAGTTGGGCGTAGTCGTGACAGTGGCCGTTGACGTCGCCGCCCAGCTTCAGGCCGGGGTTGATGGTGCCGTCGGCGCCGATGGCCGCGGTCGCGTAGCAGCCGTCACCGTCGTAGTCGTAGGCGGGGGAGAAGGTCTGCTCCAGGCCGTCGGCGTTCTGGGGCAGCAACTGGAGCACGTCGGCGTCCGCCTGGGCCGGGAGGGCCACGACGAGAGCCACCGCGCCGAGGACGGCGGCGAGCGCCGCCCTGCGGGGTCTTCTCGCCGGGGACAGTGGGTTACGCACGTCAACTCCTACGGGTAGCTGGTCAGGTTGGCCACGTTGGAACTGGAGTTGGACGGGCCGCCGGTGTTGTTGACGACGTGGCTGATGGTGCCGGTGCCGCCGAGGGAGACGGTCACCATGCTGGTGAAGCGGACGCCGCTGGTGTTCGGGGCCTCGATGGCATGCGCGGCCGTCACACTCGGGTTGGCGCTGAAGTAGCAGTAACTGCCGAGGCCGTACGCCTGGTGGCTGGTGACCGAGTCGGCGACCTTGTACGCGGCGTAGCCCTGGGTGGAGCCGTTCATCCAGGCGGCCTGGTTGGGCGGGTCGTAGGGCATCTCGTTCTGGTAGAAGTACGTGCGGCCGCCGTTGCCGTTCCAGATGGTCTGGTACTTCTGGAAGTGCTCGACGAACAGGCCGTACATGGTGACGTTGTCGCCGTTGACGATCAGACCGGTGTCCGCGGTGTTGCTGGTCCAGCCGACGCCGCTGCCGTGGTCGGCGCGCCAGATCCACATGTGGTCACCGATGACGTTGTCGCTGTTGACGACGAGGCTGGTGGTCGCCTTGCCGACGCCCGCGCCGCCGATCCGGAAGTACACGTCGTGCAGGGAGGTCGGGTCGGCCGAGTGAGAGGCGGACGCGTTCGACGGTCCGACCTCCAACAGGCTGGGCGAGTTGGTGGTACCCGCGTCGAACAGCAGACCCGCGATCTTCACACCGTCGACGTCGGCGACCTTCATCGCGGTGATGCCGTTGTCGGGAACGAAGGTGGCCAGGCCCAGACCGAGGACGACCGTGTCGGCACGGTTGATCTGGAGGGTCTGGTCGAGGTGGTAGACGCCCGGGGTGACCAGCAGGTTCTTGCCCGCGGCGAGGGCCGCGTTGATCTGGGACGCGGTGGCGCCCGGCTTGACGACGTAGAAGCTGTCAAGCGAGAGCGAGCTGCCCGGGGCGCTGCCGCCGGCCCAGCTGGTGCCCGAGGAGTTGGAGCGCACGGACGGCACGAACACCTGGTAGTTACCGGATCCGTCGACGTACAGGAACGGCTTCTCACGGGAGACCGGGCTCTGTGCGACCGTGGTGTCCGGCGGGCTGGGGAAGTTGCTGGCGGGCACCCCTGTGCTTCCGGTGAAGACCATGTTCCAGTTGGAGCCGGTCCAGCTGCCCAGCTCGGAGTTGCGGGTCAGCCACTGCTGCTGGGTGCCGGAGTTGACCTGGCCGTCGATCTTGCTGTCGGCGATGAGCCCGCCGCTGGACCAGCCGCCGTCGTCCAGGGCGAGATTGCCGCGCAGGTGCATCCGGCGGTACGGCGCCGCCTGGGAGACCGCCCAACGGTCGCTGCCGCTGGTCGGGTTGACGGAGAGGTTCTCCGCGCCGCGCCAGAAGTTCTGGGTGGCGTTGCCCTGGAACCAGTCCGCCTCCGCGTGCACGGCTCCGTTGATCGTCACCGCGTCGGGCGACAGGCCGAGGCCCAGCACCTGGGTGTAGAAGCCGACGTTGACGTCGGCGCTGTAGGCGCCCGGCTTGAACAGCACGGCGTAGCGCTGGGAGCCGAACTGGTTGCTTTCCTGCTGCTGGAAGACGGTGTTCAGCTTGCTCTGGATCGTCGAGGACGACATCGACGGGTCGAAGACGACGACGTTCGAGCCGAGATCGGGGTTGGTGGTCGACTGCGTGACCGGGACCACCTGGAAGCGCTGCGCGGCGGTGCCGTTGCAGGTGTACTGCACGAACTGCACGCTGTCGGCGGTCGAGGCGCTGGGATCGTCCAGGCACTTGCCGCTGTTGCGGTTGACGAAGTGGTAGGCGCCGCCCCCGTCGTCCACCGGCTGCCACTGCTGGTTGGAGCCGCCGCCGTAGGCCCACAGGTGGACCTGGGCGTTGTCGGCGGTGGAGACGTCGGCGACGTCCACGACCTGGTTGGTGTCGTTGCCGTTGTTGATACGGACGTATCCGTCACTGGTGGCGGTGAAGCTCCACTGCTGCGCCGTGCTGCCGTTGCACGAGTACTGCTGCACGACGGTGCCGTTGGCGGTGGCGGCCGCCTTGGCGTCGAGGCATCTGCCGCTCGCGGCGTTCATGACGGTGGCGAAGCCGGTGGGCAGGGCGGTGCTCGCGGCATGCGCGGGGGCGCCGGTGAGCAGCGACGCGGCGGTCGCCGCGACCAGTGCGGCCGCGGCGGATCTGCCGCGGGACGGGAGGGAAGGCATGGTTCTCCTGAGCCGGGGTGGGGGGTTGGGGGGGTGTCAGCCGGTGTAGCCGGCGAGGACGCGGGTGTAGTCCCAGTTGGACTGGCTGACGCCGGAGCAGCTGTCCGCCGAACCGCCGGTGCAGGGGCGGTCGCGGTTGGCGGACCAGAAGGTCAGCCGGGCCAGGTGGTGCTGCTGGGCGTAGGCGAGGATGGTGCGGAAGTCGGCCACCGTGACGGTCTCGTTGTTGTCGGTGATGCCGTTCATGGACGAGATGCCCATGTCCCGGTAGGCCTGGTCGTCGCTGTAGCCGTAGGCGTTCTTCAGCGCCGTCTTGAGACCCTCGGCGGCCTGCACGGTGAGGTTGCCCATGTTCTGGCCGGCGCCGCCGAAGTCGAACGGCATGATGGCCCAGGCGTCGACGGTGAGGCCGGAGGAATGGGCACGGTTGATGAGGCTGGTGTCCGGCCCGCTCTGCCCGGTGCCGATGGTGATGTACACCTTGAGACCGGGGTTGTTGGCCTTCACGGTCTTCAGCGCGTCCACGGTGCGCTGCTGCACGGTGGCGCTGCTGTAGGCGTCGGCCTCGAGGTCGATGTCGATGGCCTTGAGACCGCCGTAGGCGTTGATGACCTTCTGGTACGCCGCCGCCAGCTCGCTCGCGCTCGAGCAGGAGCTCTCCAGCTTGTTGCCGCTGTAGCCGCCGAACGACGGGATGATGTCACCGCCGTTCGCCCGCACGGTGTTGACGGTCTGCTGGTCCACGCCGCCGGTCAGTGCGCGGCTGCCGTCCCACTGCGGGTTGCAGTAGCCGTTGCTGAGCACGAAGGCGAGCGTGAACCACTTCACGCCGGTGGCGTTGGTGATCGTGGTGGGGCTGGGCGGATCGCCCCAGCCGTTGTAGAGGTACGGCGCCACGGCCATCGGCGCGGACGGGGTGGGCGTGTCACCCGACGCGGGTGCGGTCCACTTCTGGTTGGCGCCGCCGCTACAGCTCCAGATCTGTATCCGAGTGGCATTGGCGGAGCTGTTGCCCGTGACGTCCATGCACTTGTCGGCCTGCGGGTTGACGATGTCCTGCGCGGCGGTCACGGTCCACTTCTGGTTGGCGCCGCCGGAGCATGTCCACAGCTGGAGCTTGGCGCCGTCGGCCGTCGAACTGCCGGTGACGTCAAGGCACTTGCCGAGGGCGCGGATGGTGCCGTCGGTGCCGACCGTCCATTGCTGGGCGGAGGTGCCGTTGCAGTCGTAGAGCTGGACGGCCGTCCCGTCCGCGGAGTTGGCCCCGGCGACGTCGAGGCACTTGCCCGTGAGACCGGTGATCGCGCCGGTGGCGGCCTGGGCCGGGGACGCGGCGAGCAGGCCGGTTGACAGGGTGAGAGCGGTGACCGCCAGGACGGCGGATGCTGAGAGGGGCCTTGGTTTGGCCATGGTGGGGGGCGGCCTTTCGTGGGGGTGGGCGCTCGGGAACGCGTTCACCTTGCGAACGGTCGAGTGCGCACGCGGGGGAGTGGTCGCCCGGAGAAACTAAAGGTACGGACCACTTTCGTCAAGTTGTGAAGTAAGAGTTGACGAAAGGGAGTTGTTCAGCAGCGGCTGCATCTGGGCTATCGGTTGTGCAGGGTCGGCGCGCGGCGCGCGGCCCGGTCGTCGATGACCAGGGAGTGGGCCAGTCCGCTGCGCAAGATGGTGTGGATGCCGATGCCGATGGTCCGCTGGGCGAGGTGGCTTCGAGCCCGGGGACCGGGGCGCGGTCATGCTGCCCAACGTGCCCGAGTTCGCCTTCGCCTACTCCGGTGTACTCAGGGCGGGCGGCATCGTCGTCCCGATGAATCCTCTGCTCAAGTCCCCCGAGGTCGCGAGGTCGCGAGGTCGCCTACTACCTCGGTGATTGAGGTGCCCGGACCCTGTTCGTCTGGCACTCCTTCGCCGACGAGGCACGGGCCGGTGCACAGCGGGCCCAGGCTGACGGCGTCCGCCCCACCTCTCGAGAACCGATCTTCGGTGGGCTGCCACTGTTCCACGCGTTCGGGCAGACGTGCACCCTCAACGCCGCCGTCGCCTCCGGCGCGTGCCTCACGCTGCTGCCGCGCTTCGACGCGGCGAAGGCACTGGGAATCCTCGCCGAGCACGGGGCGACCGTCTTCGCCGGAGTGCCGACGGTCTTCAGCAGGCTGTCGCGGGAACCCGGCCGCGACGCTTATGACCTTTCCCGGCTGCGCGTGTGCCTCGCCGGCGGGGCGGCGATGCCGGTCCAGGTGCTGCACGACTTCCAGGCCGCGTTCGACTGTGTCCTAGGGCCCGGCGTCGTGCGCCGCCAGTGCGTCGGGAGTCCGGGCCACGGCGTCAGCCGGTACGATCACCATCGCCCTCCCGGCGCGGCCTGCGGTGACCGCCGGAACGGCACACCCGGCAGCTCGCCGCTCACGAAGGCGCGTCAGTGTGGCGGACGCCGCGTGCCTCCACGGCGACCCTGACCTGACCGGAACCCGGCCGCAGGACCCTTCAGCGCTCCTCGGGGAAGTCGTCGCCGTACATCGGCAGGCCGCTCACCGATTGCTCCCGGGAGGCCTCCTCCTCGATCACGTCCCAGTGCTCCGTCAGAATGCCGTTTTCGAGGCGGAGGAAGTCGGCGGCGATCCACGGGGCGGGCTGCCCGTGCCCCGAGAAACGCCCGCGCACCATGACCATGTCCCCTTCCGCCATGATCAGCTCGCATTCGTGCCTCAGCTCCACCGGGAGGCCCTTGACCAGGTCGAAGAGTCCTTCCCGGCCGGGCGCGATGTGTGCGCTGTGCTGGATGTAGCCGGGCGACCAGAACCGCTCGGCAGCGGCGTAGTCCCGTTTGTTGAACAGAGTGTCGAAAGCTTCGCGGACGATGGCTTTGTTCTCGGCTGCTGTGAAGGGCATCGGCATGGCAACGGTCCGAATCCGTGAGTAGGTCCCGTTGGTGTCGATTCTCGCCGGAATCACGTCGATCAGCGACGGTGTTCAGTGACACCACACGTAAGTTTCGGGACATCCGAGCGTCGTGCGGGGTCAGACCGTGGTTGTCTGCTGGAAGGTCCGCCGGTAGGCGGTGGGCGTGGTGCCGAGGGCGTCGCGGAACCGGGCGCGGAGGTTGGTGCTGGTGCCGAGGCCGCTCTGGGTGGCGATCTGTTCGATGCCGAGGTCGGTGACTTCCAGGAGCTCGCGGGCGTGGTTGACGCGGGCGGTGAGCAACCACTGGTGAGGGGTGATGCCGGTTTCCTGCCGCCACATCCGGACCAGGGTGCGGGTGGAGACACGTGCGTGCCTGGCGAGAACGTCGAGGGTGAGGGATTCGTCGAGGTGGCGCAGGGCCCACTCGCGGGTGTCGGCGAGGGTGTGGGCGGTGGGCTCCGGCAGGGCCTGGGCGATGTACTGGGCCTGGCCGCCGTCCCGGTGCGGTGCGGCGACCAGCTCACGGGCGATCTCGTTGGCGACGGCGGCACCGAGGTCCTTGCGGACGATGTAGAGGCACAGATCGATGCCGGCGGTCACGCCTGCGGAGGTCAGCAGGGGATCGTCGTCGATGTAGAGCACGTTGCGGTCCACCCGAAGTTGCGGGTAGAGCCTTTCGAGATCGTCGGCGCTGGCCCAGTGCGTGGTCACCGTACGGCCGTCGAGCAGCCCGGCCGCGGCGAGTGCGAAGGCGCCGGTGCAGATGGACGCGATGCGGGTGCCTCGGCTGGAGGCGAGTTTCAGGGCCGCCGTGACCTCGGGCGCCGGTGGCCGCTGGTAGTCCCAGTAGCCGGGGACGATGATCGTGTCCGCCCGGGCCAGGGCCGGCAGCCCGGCGGTGACTCCGACCGTGAATCCGGTGCTGGTGGTGACGCCGCCACGGCCTTCGCCGCACACCGTGAGTTCGTACGGGGTGTTGGGCCGCGCGTTGAAGATCTGGGTGGGGATGCCGAGATCGATGGGGAGTACGCGGGGCAGCGCCAGGACCGCGACGCGATGAGGTGCCATGGCGCCAATGCTACGACCGTAACTTTCCTGACACGGATGACGGCCGCGAGCACAGCAGTGCGGATCAGTCCACGGCGCGGTTCGTGACCGTGTCCCGAAAGTTGCGAACCGTGGCACACGAGCCTGTGGTTGATCAAGAAAGGCCGGACGACGATCGAGCCATGAGCAGCCCGGCCCGACCGCCGGGGCTCATGCCGGCAGCGGCCGCGGCAGAACGGCTCCGCACCGGCCCAGACAAGGACACCTGACAGTCGTGATCACACACACGCCCATCGGCCGGTACTTCGACGTGAAGGACGGACGGGTCTACGGCCACGTCCGCGAGGGCGACGGCCCAGCCCTGGTCCTCCTCCACTACTGGGGTGGCTCCCACCGCACCTGGCGGCCGGTCCTCGAGCGCCTCAGCCCCGCGCAGGCGTTCGTCTCGTACGACCACCGCGGCTGGGGCGAGTCCACCGAGGTGCCCGGCCCGTACCGCATCGAGCAGCTCGCCGACGACGCCGAGCGTGTCATCGACGGGCTCGGCTACGGCGAGTACGTCCTGGTGGGCCACTCGATGGGCGGAAAGACGGCCCAGGTGATCGCTTCCCGCCGTCCCGCCGGGCTTCAGGGCGTGGTGCTCGTCGCCCCCGCCCCGCCGGCCCCGGTCGGTGTGACTCCCGAGTACCAGGAGATGCTGGCGCACGCCTACGACAGCGAAGAGACCATCAGCCAGAGCATCGATCTGGCACTGACCAACGGCGGGCTGTCCGCCGAGGCCCGCCGGCAGGTTCACGAGGACAGCTCCCGGGCGGGCGAGGCGGCCCGCATGGCGTGGCCGCGGCAGGCACTGGTCGAGGACTTCGCGGACAGGGTCGGTGCGATCGACGTTCCCGTACTGGTGCTGGCCGGCAGCGAGGACAAGGTGGACCCGCCGCGGATCCTGCGCGAACACCTGCTTCCCCTGATCCCCACCGCCACCCTCACCGAACTCGGCGGCACCGGCCACCTGTCGCCACTGGAGGTGCCCGACCAGGTCGCCTCTCACATCACCGCGTTCGTCTCCCGCCTCTGACACTCCGGCGCGCCGACGCTCGTCCGGCCCCGCCGGTCATGGGGGCGGCGCGGGCGGAGCGGTGGTGCCGGCGTCGAGGGCCGCGGCGCGGAGGGCGGCCGCCACGCGGGTGACCGCCTCGGCCGGTGGGTGGGGAAGAGGGGGCGGGGAGCAGACGCCGCTGTTCCTGGGGTCTACGGCGAGTTGGTCCGCTTCGGCAAGGCCCTGCCCTGGCACGACGGCACACCCCCCCCACCGAGCAGGACGGGATGCTCACACCGTGAACACGGGCGGGTCTACGCGCCGGGGGCGCGGAAGCCGACCTGCCGACGGGCGGCCTCGTCGAGCTCGTCGAGGGTGAGGAGGGGGGTGGCCCGGGTGCTGAGGCCGCCGCTGGCCTTGACGGTGAGACTGACGGCGGCCATGGAGACCGGGTCGGGGAAGTCGACGATGAGCACGACGTCGTCCGCCCCGAAGGCGAAGTACATGGCCTCCACCGTCCCGCCGAGACCGGTGACGACCTGGTCGACGGCGGCGCGGCGGCCACTCGCTCCTTCCTTGAGCAGTCCCTTCGTGCCCTCGGGCGTGTAGGTGGCCTGGATGAGGAACTTCGGCATGGCGGCGCTCCCTGCCTGTCTCTGGTCGGTACGCAGAATGCCCTTCCCGCTGTCACGCCGGCCGCCCCTCACCGAACGGCTGGTTCACCCGTTGGAAGCCACAGCCCTCCGTGATGCGGAGCCGGGGGTCGCCTGTCAGAACGCCAATCCGAAAGGGCGCCGCTTACGTACAGGAAGTAGGGCCGCAAGCTGGGGGCACACCCTTGGACGGCTGATTCTCCTCGGCGCCGCGGCCATACATCTCGTGCCGCTGAGAGCCGCGCGAGACGACGATGGAAGGAAGGGTGCATTCATCATGCGAGCACAACGCGCGAGGCGTCTCGCCGCGGCTTCCGCAGCCGGCATGCTGATGGCCGGCGGTGCCGTGATCACCACAGCGGGCACGGCCGCGGCAGCTGCCCCTGCCGTGCACACCCAGGTGACCACCAACAGGTGCTTCGATCACAACGACGGGCGCTGCTTCGACCGCGATGGGTTCGGCTTCGGCCACCGCGGGTTCTGCTTCTTCCACCCCGGGTTCTGCTTCGACCATCGCTTTGACCACCGCTTCGACAACGGAGGCGTCGTGATCATTGTGGTCAGGTAGCGGTCCTCGCAGGAACATGGCACATAAGTCGCAGGAACATGGCACATGGCCCATGGCACATGGCACGTGGGCACACAAAGGGAGCGCGTCCGTCACGGCCGCGCTCCCTTGTGGTGCTCAGCGTCCGGTGCCTACGGCTTGCGGGCGAGTCCGCCGTGCTCGGCGATGACCTGCGGGGTGGGCGAACCGGGCTCCGGACGCCACTGCGTGACCGAGACGACGCCGGGTTCGATGAGCTCCAAGCCGTCGAAGAACGAGGTGATCACGTGGACGGGACGCAGGTTGTACGGGACGGCGCCGCTGCTGTTGTAGGCCTCCTGGGCCTGCTCGAAGACCGGGTCGATGCCGAGTGACCCGTCGTTGATGGAGAGGTAACTGCCCGACGGCAGGGCGGCCATCAGCCGGCCGACGATGGAGCGGGCCTGATCGTAGTCGGCGACGTGGCCCAGGATGTTGCTGAGGATGAGCGCGGTGGGCCGGCTGAAGTCCAGCGTCTCGGCGGCCGCCGCGAGGATGCGGTCCGGGTCCGTCACGTTGGCATCGATATAGGCGGTCGCGCCCTCATGGGAGGAGTAGAGCAGGGCGCGGGCGTGGGCCAGGACCATCGGGTCGTTGTCGACGTAGACGATCCGCGCCTCGGGGGCGAGCCGCTGGGCGACCTCATGGGTGTTCTCCGCGGTCGGCAGGCCCGTGCCGATGTCCAGGAACTGCCGGATGCCCGCCTCGGAGACGAGATACGCGATGTTGCGGCGCAGGAAGGAACGGCTGCTGCGGGCGATGGTGACGATACCGGGGAAGACGGCGGTGTAGGCGTCGCCGGCCTGCTCGTCGACGGGGTAGTTGTCCTTGCCGCCGAGCCAGTAGTTCCAGATGCGCGCGGAGTGCGGCACCGATGTGTCGATCTTCTGGTGCGTCGCTGGTCCGGGCGTCGTTGCGGGGTCGGTCATGAGTCCTGTCCGTCTTTCGGCCGAGGCATTGATCATCCAAGGCACAAACCTATGTCCGAACGCCCGTATCCCGCCTCTCAGTTCGACATCCCGTGGCGTGCCCGCCACGCCCGAGTCATCGCAATGCCGCCGCCACCACTCCGTGGATCTCCTGGTCCGAGACGGTTCCGCCGCTCACCAGGCGGTCGAAGACCAAACCGTCCACGCAGATCAGCAACGTTACGGTGCGTTCCTCGGCGTCAGGGACGCCGTGTGCGGCGAGGAAGTCGCATACGACTTGCCGTGCGGCGTTCTCGCGCGGCTCGAGGATCTCCCGCAGTTCCGGGTGGTGCACGCTCTCGATGGCGCAGGCATAACGCGCGAGGGAGCGGCGCCGTCCGTCACCGGTGAGCCGTTGCTCGACGAAGGCGGCGATCCCGGACGCCAGTTCATCGGCGTTCTGCGGCACTGGTGTCCGCTCGCCGATGCTCTGGAGCTCTGCCTGGTCGAGTGCGACCAGGCGCCGGACCAGCGCGGTGAGCAGTGCCTGCCGGGTGCGGTAGTAGGCGGAGGTGGTGCCGGGGGGCAGGTGGGCCGCTCTGTCCACCGCGCGATGGGTCAATCCCCGGATCCCGGACTCGGCGAGCACGTCGATGGCCGCGTCGGCGAGGAGACTGCGTCGGTCGGTGGGCACTCCCCTTTTCTACACCTGTAGTGGCGTACGTGCGTACGTGGTACGTCCCGAGTGCGTGCGGAGTACTCTCTTTCTACATCTGTAGAAGAGTCGCCAGGACGCATGAGGGGGCCGGGTATGGGCGGGAGTGCGGTAGTGGTCGGCGGGGGGATCGGCGGGCTGGCCGCCGCGATCGGCCTGCGCCTGATCGGCTGGCACGTGACGGTCGTCGAACGCGCCCCGGTCCTCGCCGACGTGGGCGCGGGTATCTCCCTGCACGCCAACGGCATACGCGCCCTGGACGCCCTCGGCGTCGGCGAGGCGGTGCGCGCGGCCGCACGTCCCCAGTACACCGGGGGTACCCGGAGCCCCGGCGGCGGCCGGCTGGCCCGGATGGACGGGGCCACGCTGGAGCGCGAGCTGGGCACGCCGATCGTCGGCATCCCCCGGGCCGTGCTGCACCGGCTGCTGCGCGCGGCACTGCCGTCCGAGTGCCTGCTCGTCGGGGCCGAGGTGGCCTCCACCGACCGCAGCGAGCCCGGCCGCGTACGGGTGACGCTCAAGGACGGTGCCCTCGACGCGGATCTGGTCGTGGCCGCCGACGGAGTGGGCAGCCGCCTGCGCACCCAACTGTTCCCCCGTCGCCCCGGCCCCGTCTACAGCGGTTCGACCGTCCTGCGGGCCATCACCGAGCACCCCGTGGAACTGGACACGGACTTCGAACTGACCTGGGGGAGGGGCACGGAGTTCGGGCACATCGCTTTCACCGACAACCGGGCGGAGTGGCATGCGGTGCTCAACTCCCCGCCCGGTCTGCGCCACGCGAACCCCCTCGCCGTGCTGCGCCGCCGCTTCGCCGCCTGGCACGATCCGATCCCCGCCCTGCTGGAGGCGACCCGGCCCGATGCCGTTCTGCACCACGACATCCACGAACTGGCAACACCTCTGCCCGCCTTCACCGCGGGCCGGATCGCCCTGCTCGGTGACGCGGCCCATGCCATGACCCCGAACCTCGGCCAAGGTGCCTGCCAGGCCCTGGAGGACGCAGCCACCCTCGCCGCCGCACTCACTGCCGAACCCACCGTCGAATCAGCACTGATCCGTTACGACACCGAACGCCGCCCACGCAGCCAAGCCGTCGCACGCGCGGCCCGCCAGGCCGGCCGCATGGGCCAGCAACTGAGTAACCCCCTGGCCATTGCCGTGCGCAACATCGCGCTCCGCCTGGCCCCGTCCGGCGTGACCGTCCGCACCATCTTGCGGCATGCGGACTGGACTCCACCCAGCCTGAGCTGACTTCATCTGCCCGACCCGAACCAACTCGTGAGGGGTCGCAGTACAGCGGTGCCTGCCTGTACGAGCGCGGAGACCGGTGGAGCCACCCAGCTGGTGAGGTTGTTCTGCAGGGCGGGGTCGAGCTCGATGGTCACTCGGACGTATCGGGTGTGCAGCCGGGTGACCTTGGCCTGGCGGGATGCGGCGCCGTGCGGTTCGCGCCGCAGTGCCGCCCGGTAGGTGTCCTTGCGCTGGTTCACGTCCTGTCCTGACGGTTGATGAGCTCGTCCGCGAGGTCCATGTAGGCCGAGCCTTTGACGTGGACCGGGCCGCCGAACGACTGGGCGTACAGGTCGAGTCGCGGAATGTGGGTGGACAACACGTCGAAGCCGCGCTCGGCAAGAGCTTCGCGGGCGTCGGCGTCGGGACCGGTGCGCGTGGCGTCCGGACGATTCGTACGGTTCAGCAGGACGGCGGCGCGGGCCGGTTGGGCACGCAACGACTGCATGTCGCCCATCTCACCGCCGATGGGTGCCATGCGGTCCAGCTCGATGGGGGCCGGTGTCACCGGCACGATCCACTCGCTCGCATATCTCATGATGCTCCGGGCGATGTGGGCGTGGTCCTCCAGTTGCGGGGCGTCGAACACCACCGCCTGCCGGTTGCCGAGGAAGTCGTTCACCCGCCGGTGCACGTCACCCACGGGAAGGGCGACCACAGGAAACGGAAAACCGCCTGCCAGTTCGCTCCAGCGCAGCGCGGAGGAAGCGGGGTCACTGTCCACCAACAGCGGTGGGAAGCCCGACTCGTGAAGAGCGTGAGCCAGCCAGACCGCGCTGGTCGTCTTTCCCACTCCGGGTTTCAAGTTCACAAAGGCGTAGCTGAGCAGCACGAGAGCCGACGCTAGCGGTCCCGAGTGGCCGACTGCCGTTGACGCGTCACACGGATTCCCCGTTCACCCTGTGGCGTCGCTGACCCATTCGAATGGGCTAGCGTCCGGGTGTCGCACCGGGCGACTGGTCGCCGGCGCGTCCTGCCAGCAGAAGGAGGGCGTCGACCAGATCGCCTGCCGCGCTGCCGGTTGCCAGGCGGCGCAGTTGCAGACCCATCACCACGGCGACGGTGGTCGCCGCCAGGCGTTCCGCGTCGGGAACGCCCAGGGCGGTGAGGATCTGGGCGGCCAGCCGGTCGTAAGCCTCGAACGCCTGCGATGCCGCCTCGCGCAGTCGTTCGTCGCGTCCGGCGTGTATGTACAGCTCGAAAGGCGCGAGGTGCGCGCTGTCGAGGGCCGTGCCGCAGGCCACTTGGCCGGCCAGCGACGCCGCGTCCTCGATGTCCAGGCCCTCGGTCTGGCACTGGTCGGCCAGCTCGGTGAAATACCGGGCTTCCTCGCGCACGAACTGAAGCAGGCTCTCACGCAGAAGATCATGCTGGGTTTCGAAGTGGTAGGTGACGGAGCCGAGGGATACGCCGGCCTCCTTGGCGATCCTCCTGTTGGTGAGCGCCGCGATCCCGCTTTCGCCGATGATCCGCAGGACAGCGGTGATGATGCGCTGACGTGTCGGGGCGGAGGGGGTGGAGAGGGCGGAGGAGTCGGCCTTGGGCATGCCGCTCATTGTTCCACTGGTGAAGCCCCCGGCCTGGGCAGGGGGCGAGGGAGCCGCTATCGTTCGTTCGAACGAACAGACCGGAGGGTAGTCGTGCACATTGCTGGGGCCACGGTTCTGCTTACCGGAGTCACGGGCGGTATCGGCGGAGCGCTCGCCGCCGAACTGTCGGCCCGGGGCGCGGAGCTCATTCTCACCGGCCGGCGTCGTGAGGCGCTGGACCCGCTCGCCGAACGTTATGGCGCCCGGACGATCCTCGCTGATCTCGCCGACGCGGAGGACGTGCGGCGCCTTGCCGCGGAAGCCGCCGGCACGCAGATCCTCATCGCCAACGCGGCCCTGCCCTCCAGCGGCGACGTGCTGGACTACACGCCGGCCCAGATCGACCGGGCGTTCGCGGTGAACCTGCGCGCGCCCGCTGTGCTCGCGCGCCTGCTCGCCCAGGACATGGTGGAGGCGGGGCGCGGGCACGTCTGCTTCGTCGGATCCCTGTCGGGCATGGCAGCCACCAAGTCGTCGTCAATGTACACCGCGACGAAGTTCGGGTTGCGGGGCTTCTCCCTGTCCTTCCGTCAGGACCTGCACGGCACGGGCGTGGGCGTCTCGATCGTTCAGCCCGGTTTCGTTCGCGACCTGGGCATGTTCGCGAACACCGGCTCACCGACGCCTGGGGGCGTACGTACCGTTTCGCCGGAGCGAGTTGTCAAGGGAGTGATCCGGGCGGTCGAACGCGATGTCGCCGAGATCAATATCGCCCCGCTCGAGCTGAAGTTCCTCACCAAGGTCGCGTCGCAGTTCCCGGGGTTCTCGGAACGCGTGCAACGGTGGGTGGGTGCGGAGCAGACCATGGACACGATCGTGGCGGGGCAGCCGCCCCCCCCCCGGGCCCCCCCCCCCCCCCCACCCCCCCCCCCCCCCCCACCCCCCCCCCCCCCCCCACCCGGGGGGGGTGGTGCCCCGAAACACCCGCCCCCACCCCCGAAACCCCAGCCGG